>CAYZVI010000012.1:0-20820 GCA_964481695.1 uncultured Hydromonas sp.
TTAGTTTAAAGGGTTCTACTTTTAGGTGCTGGCTTTTTTAGGGGGTATTACCCAGCGCGTTGATGATCTGTGGTTCTTGCAGCGAATTCATCTTCGCGATGATGCGTGCTTTGCCACCGGCGCGTGCGATTTCAGTTTCCTCTCGAATACGCGCCATGATATTGCTGTGCAGGGTAAACGGTGCTTGCCACAGATGGGTCAAGGTACGCGCTTTGCCCAAACCGGTGAGCTGCTTGAACACTTCACTGATATCATGCGTGATATCGGCATTGGCGGTTAATAAACCGAAGTCCGAATACAGCCGAGCGGTTTTCGGATGATAGTTACCCGTGCCCAGATGCGCGTATTTGCGCAGTTGACCACCTTCACGACGCACGATCAATACGGCTTTGGCATGCACTTTGTAGCCCACCACGCCATACACCACATGTGCGCCGACTTCCTCCAGCTTGGTTGCCCAGCCAATGTTTGCTTCCTCATCAAAACGCGCCATGAGCTCAACCACGACGGTGACTTCCTTACCATTTTGCGCCGCGCGGATGAGTGATTGCATCAAAACTGAATCCGTACCGGTGCGATACACCGTCATTTTGATCGCTACGACGTTCGGATCCTGAGCTGCTTCGTTAATCAGCTCAATCACTGGGGTGAACGACTGATAGGGATGGTGCAGCAAGATATCGCCCTTGCTGATCGAATCAAAAATATTGGCACATTGACTCAACTCTTTATTCACACCCACCGTGTACGGCGTGAATTTCAGATCTGGCTGATCTACCCAATCCGGCACTTGCATCAGACGCACCAAATTCACCGGACCGTTGACACGGTACACATCGCTTTGCTCCAACGCAAACTGCGTGGTCAAAAACTCCGCCATTGCCGGTGAGCAATTATCCGAGACTTCCAAGCGTACTGCATCGCCGAAATGTCGGTGTGGTAATTCGCCTTGCAAAGTGGTGCGCAGATTGGTCATCTCCTCTTCGTCGACAAACAGGTCAGAGTTGCGCGTGACGCGGAATTGATAGCAGCCCAACACATTCATACCGCTGAACAGCTCGTACATAAATTCATGCAATACCGACGACAAAAATACGAAGCCGTATTCGACATCGACCAAATCCTGCGGCAGACGGATCACGCGCGGCAGCACACGCGGCGCTTGCACGATGGCGGCATTTGAATTGCGGCCAAAAGCATCCTTGCCTTCCAACTCCACCGCAAAGTTCAAACTTTTGTTCAATACTTTGGGAAAGGGATGCGAAGTGTCCAAACCAATCGGGGTCAACACCGGCATCAGCTCACGCAAGAAATATTCGTGTATCCAATTGCGCTGCGCCGGTGTCCAGCTCGCTCGACGCAGGAAACGAATACCGCGTTGCGCCAATTGCGGCAGAATGACCTCATTAAGGGTCTGATACTGTTCCTCGACCAAGTGATGCGCTTGCGTTGATACAAGTCGGTAAACTTCCTGCGGTGTTTTACCATCAACACTGACTGAACTGGAATGAGCGCGGATTTGCTCCTTGATACCCGCCATGCGGATTTCAAAAAACTCATCCAGATTGCTGGAAACAATACACAAAAAACGCAAGCGCTCCAGCAAAGGCAAACGTTCATCTTGCGCCTGCGCCAGTACCCGTAGATTAAAAGCCAGCAAACTTAACTCTCGATTTAGGTAATTTTTGGGCGGAAATTGCGGTTTGAGGGGCGTTTTAACCATAATATTGCAGCACTTTTGATTTCGAAAATAACAAATTTAGAGCCAGCATTATGGGTTATTTTGAGTCCGATTTATGTGACAAATTGATGACAAAATGATTAAAACCTGCAATTACAGCACGATTCGAAAATTGCGCGAACATGCTATGATGACACCTTGTACATTACGCACTCACTTGATTTAATTTATGTTGTCCTCTATTTTTAATTGGTTTGAATCGCGCATTGATCCCTATCCCGATACCGAACCGACGCCTCCTCAATCCGGTTTATTGCCGTTCATCTGGTCGTGTTTGCACGGGCTGCGTGGTTGGCTGCTGACGCTGATGATTTTAACTGCCGGTATCGGTGTATTTGAAGCGTATCTGTTCCAAATGATGGGTAAACTGGTTGACTGGATGACCACGTTGTCACCCACACAATTGTGGCAAGAAAAACGCTGGGGATTACTGACTATGCTCGGGCTGATTGCATTGAGCCCGCTGTGGGTGTTCGTTCAATCATCCTTACGTTTTCAGACCTTGCAAGGGAACTTTCCGATGCGCCTGCGCTGGAATTTCCACCGTTTGATGTTGCAGCAAAGTCTCGGTTTTTATCAGGACGAATTCGCCGGTCGAGTTTCTGCCAAAGTGATGCAGACGTCGCTTGCGGTACGTGACACCATCATGATTTGCGCCGATATGCTGGTGTATGTTTTGGTGTATTTTCTGACCATGGGGGTGATTTTGGCCAGCTTTGATCGCTGGTTACTCGTGCCGTTTGCGCTGTGGATAGTCGCATTTGCCTTGGGCATGCGTTTTTTCGTACCGAAACTGAAAAGCACCGCCGAAGCACAAGCCGATGCACGCTCACTCATGACCGGCCGCGTCACAGATGCGTACAGCAACATCACCACCGTAAAACTGTTTTCACATGGCAAACGTGAATCCGAATACGCCCGCAGTGCAATGCGCGAATTCATGGGCACGGTATACGCGCAAATGCGTCTGGTCACGCAGTTAGAGACTGTCAATCACACGCTGAATATGTTGCTCATCATTTCCACTGCCATATTGGGTATTTGGTTGTGGCAGCATGGGCAAATTCAGGTTGGCGCAGTCGCCGCAGCAACTGCGATGGCACTGCGTCTGAATGGCTTATCCCACTGGATTATGTGGGAAACCGCGCAGTTATTCGAGCAAATCGGTACGGTGCAGGATGGTATGAATACCTTGTCCAAACCACATACGATTTTAGATACACCGAACGCTCAGGATTTAAACATCACTCGCGGCTTGATCGAGTTTAAAGACGTGACTTTCCGCTATGACCCCAACAAACCACTATTGGAACATTTAAACCTGAGCATCGCACCCGGTGAAAAAATTGGCTTGGTCGGGCGCTCAGGTGCGGGGAAAAGCACCATCGTCAATCTGCTGTTGCGTTTTTATGACCTGAATGACGGTCAAATCCTGCTGGATGGGCAAAATATTCATGATGTCACACAAAACAGCCTGCGCCAACAAATCGGTATGGTGACGCAGGATACCTCACTGCTACATCGTTCAGTCCGAGACAATCTGAACTATGGTCGACCTGATGCCACGGATGAGCAAATGTTCCTTGCCGCCAAACGCGCGCAGGCGCATGATTTCATCATGCAACTGAACGATCTCAAAGGGCGTACAGGCTATGATGCACACGTCGGCGAACGAGGCGTGAAACTCTCCGGCGGTCAACGCCAGCGCATTGCCATTGCTCGAGTCATGCTCAAGGACGCACCGATTCTGCTACTCGACGAGGCGACCAGTGCGCTGGACTCCGAGGTAGAAAATGCCATTCAAGAAAGCCTGTATGAACTGATGGAAGGCAAAACCGTGATTGCCATTGCCCACCGCCTGTCCACCATCGCGGCAATGGATCGGCTGATCGTGCTCGATCAAGGACGTATCGTGGAGCAAGGTACACACGCCGAATTACTCGAACAAAATGGTTTGTATGCACGCCTGTGGGCGCATCAAAGCGGTGGTTTTCTGGGTGAAGAGTGATACTTCTTCACTAATACATAGCAAAAGGCGGGATTTCCCGCCTTTACTATTTGTGAATGCACCGAGCCGCATCAATGCTGCGCCGTTTCCGTCGGACAGACCTCGCCGTTACTTAAATGACTCGGTGGACGATAGACTATTCCCTCATCCTGCCATTCTGGCTGCAACGTGATGTGCTCAATTTTATGCTTGTCACGCAGCATCAAGCGTGCGGATTCAAGCAAAATAGGCCAGCGCACATCGGATTTGAGCAACACATGTGCCGTCAACATCGGATGATCCGGCGACATATTCCAAATATGCAAATCATGTACCGACTCAATGCCCTCAACTTTCAGCAAATCCTCGCCCACACCCTCATAGTCAATGTGATGCGGCACACCATCCAATAAATGCCAACCCGACTCTTTGATGAGCGACCATGTGGAATTCAGCAACAACACCGCAACCACTAAGGACAAGATCGGATCAATCGGCAACCAGCCCGTGAAATAAATCACCAGACCCGCAGCAATCGCCGCAACCGAGCCCAGCAAATCCCCCATCACGTGTACCAACGCCGCACGCGCATTCATTGAGGTTTGATCGCGCATCAACAACCATGCCACCAATAGATTAACGAATAAACCCAGCGTCGCCACCAGTGTTACGGTTTCACCGGCAACCGGGGTTGGTGCAACCAGACGACCAATGGCTTTAAATACAATCCATGCAATAATCGCCAGCATAAACAACGCATTGACAAAAGCCGCCACAATCTCCACCCGCGTATAACCGAATGACAGTTTCGACGAGGCTGGTCGCATCGCAAAACGCTGCGCAATGTATGCCAAGCCCAACGATGCCGTATCCGTCAGCATATGCCCCGCATCCGACAACAGTGCCAACGAGCCAGAAGCAAAACTTGCGACAATCTCAACCAGCGCAAAACCGCCGGTTAAAAACAAAGCAAAGCCAATAAAACGACTCGCTGTGTAATGCATCTGATGTTGGTGATGCGCATCGCCCTCATCGTGATGGTGAAACATTGACATACCAAACTCCCTGAATCCAACTCATAATATAACGACACCCAAACCTACTTTTATCCATGTGGTGCTTCGACTTCTTCGACAATATGTTCGAGCATATTACCCAGCATGGTACGAATATGCACATCGGTTAAACTGCAATACACATGTTTACCAATACGCTCCGCATGCACAATTCGCGCCGCCCTTAACAAACGCAAATGATGGCTAATCAGCGACATACTTAAATTCAAATCTTGTGCAATTTCCCCCACCGCCTTGGGCATTTCAAAACACGCCAATACGATGCGTAAACGCGTTGGCTCACCCAATAGGCTGAATACATCCGCTAACTGCTCAATTTCCTGCGTATCATCCATGCTCACTCACCTTTAAAGAATGCGCACATTATACAATAATTGAATAATCGTTCAACTATTAATTAAAATAAAATCTTGCTTTAAAACCTGCTTCTGCAAATGACACCACATATGCACTTTATTCAAGAACACATCTCCCAAACGCATGGCCATCGGCTCATGCGAAATCGCAAACACCTTAAATCCCTGCGCCGCGTAAAATGCTCCGCCGACACATTACCTTGTGTCACAGTCAATTGTACCAAGTGCAACTGCCTAACTCGCGCTTCATCCAGAACAGATTTCACCAGTTGCGCACCAATGCCCTCTCCACGATTGGCTGAAGGAACATACATACCAAACAGCGTCGCTTTATGTGCCTCCTTCTGTCGCATACCCAACGCCAATCCCGAGACACCGCATAACCGCCTCTGCTCATCCAACGCGCCCAACACCATCTCCTTGGCATCGGTTCTCTCATCTAAACGGCTCTGCCACCACGATAACGGTAAAGTCGCACGCTCAGAGGTACTGGACAAAAACGCATCGGGATGGCATTCATACGCATCCAACATCAAAGCACGGTAAGCCTCTGCATGGGTCTGATTCAACCTCTGGATGATTATTCGATTCATTCTCTCTCCATAAGAAAAAGGCTCGAAAATGAGCCTTTTTGATTTAGTCTTTATGTGCGATCTGCGCGATGGCCTCAATCTCAAACTTCGCCCCTTTCGGTAGAGCAGACACCTCCACCGTTGAGCGTGCGGGAAATGGCTCTGCTACATACTGAGTCATAATCTGGTTAACCGTTACAAAGTCATTCAAGTCCGTGAGAAACAGAGTAAATTTAATCACATCGGACAAACCGCCACCAGCTTCAGCGAGAATCGCAGATAGATTTTTAAATGCTTGCTGCGCTTGCTCCTCAATGCTGTCAGGTAAAGTACCATCGGCTGGCATCATACCGAGCTGCCCCGAGGTAAAAACTAAGGCTCCGATTTTTACCGCCTGAGAATACGGACCGATAGCGGCCGGTGCTTGGTTGGTGCTGATGATGCTACGAGTCATGAGTGATCCTTTCGAAAATAATATTGGCTTATTGTACCTGTTCTGCGTTTACGGTGGGTAGTTTGGCATAGGCACGCTCAACCTTGGCTATACGGGTAAAGAATGCCTCATACCAATCGCTTTTACCTTTAGCCTGCGCGATTTGATGCTCTGCATTGTTTTTCCATTGGGCGATATGCGCCAAGCTGTCCCAATACGACAGTGTGATGCCAAACCCACTGGCATCGCGCACACTTTCCACACCGAGATAGCCCGGCTGCTGTGCGGCCAGCTCAACCATGCGTTGCGCCATTTGCGCATAGCCTTGCGCATCTTGATCGCTGCGCTGATTGGTAAATGCAACGACATAGTACGGCGGCTGCGGTGTATTTGCAAAAGGCGACATCGGTGTATGGCTCATATCCACTCCTACTTCTCAATCAATTTATTGCTCATTGTAATTATTGAGCTTAGCACGACGACGCGCAGCAACCCCATCGGACAATATTTTCAATACTTTTTCAGAGGTTTCCCAATCAATGCAGCCATCGGTGATACTCTGCCCATAGGTCAGCGATTGACCTGTCACCAAATCTTGACGGCCAGCGATTAGGTTGCTCTCAATCATCACGCCAAAAATACGATCCTCGCCCGCGGCGAGTTGCTCGGCGATATTTTCACACACCGGCAACTGACGCTCAGGATTTTTCTCCGAGTTGGCATGCGATGCATCCACCATGACACGCTGCGGCAAACCGGCTTTACCAATCTGTTCGCACGCCGCTTGCACACTGGCTGCATCGTAGTTCGGCGCTTTGCCACCCCGCAGGATAACGTGACAGTCTTCGTTACCATTGGTCGACACAATTGCTGAGTGACCCGCTTTGGTTACAGATAAAAAGTGATGTGGACGACGTGCAGCGAGTGATGCATCAATCGCGATTTTCACATTGCCATCCGTACCGTTTTTAAACCCGACGGGGCAAGATAAACCTGAGGCCAACTCACGATGCACTTGTGATTCCGTAGTCCGCGCACCAATCGCCCCCCAGCTCACCAAGTCCGCAATGTACTGCGGTGAAATCATATCCAAAAATTCAACCGCAGCCGGCAAGCCTAACTCGTTAATCTCCAGCAATAATTTACGCGCCATACGCAAACCTTTGTTGATGTCAAAAGTTTGATTGAGATCAGGATCATTAATTAAGCCTTTCCACCCAACCGTTGTACGCGGTTTTTCAAAATAAACGCGCATCACGATTTCCAGAGTATCTTTATACTGCTCACGAGAGGCGACCAATCGCTTAGCATAGTCAATCGCTGCTTCAGGATCATGAATGGAGCATGGCCCAATAATCACCACCAGTCGATCATCCGCATCATGCAGCACTCGATGAATCGCTTCGCGCGAGTTATAGGTGACTTGAGCCGCCTGATCGGACATTGAAAATTCTCGAATGATATGCCCTGGAGGAGCGAGCTCATCAATTCGTTTAATTCGCACGTCATCGGTATTGAGCTGCATGGTTGTTCCTTTTCTCTGTCTATTTAAACTACTGATTAAAATTACTATAAAAAAACCGCTAATTTTGACATTAGCGGTTTCGTTGAATTTGGTCGCACAAGGCTACCGAACAGACCCACCGCCAGTTCGTATAAAGTGCCAGAAATAAAAAGATTGTGCGTGTAACATTATTGTTCATTCCCAAGTGTTGCCGCATCTGCGACAGCCAATATACGTATTTATAGACCTTTTCAAACCCGATTGCAAGTAAAAATTGGTTTTAATACATGCCTGTATAAATACGACAACAATTTTATGCCATCAGTGAATATCTTTAGCGTAAGTATCACGCGCCATATCTCGAATATCAACCGTGATGCTGGCCAAATCCGGTAACTTTGATCGTAGCGAAGTTGATATACTATGCGTCAAAGCATGCTTTTGCTCGGTAGTACGCCCACTCAGCAAATAAATGATGATATGAATAAAACCACTTTGATTCGGCGCTTGTTCGCCAAGCACATAATCCTGAACGACACGAGCACGAGTTTTGACATCGGCCGCACCAAACAAACCTGAAAACAACATGACCTCATGTGCAGTTTGTAACAATTCATTCACGCTCAATTGTTCCACTACATTCGGGGTATATTCGATACAGCAATGCGGCATATCAACTCCTATTTAGTTATTGATTATTCAAGTAATCTTGCAACCAAAACGCACCCAATTGCGTTTTAACATCAGGCACCCAGCCCTTCTTAATCCAAGCCATCAATTCGGTCAAAGGCACGCGTAACAACTGTACAAACTCATTGTCGTCCAATTGCTGCTCACTTACTTGAGTCAAGCCTTCTGCCAAGTAAAAATGAATCACTTCATCACAATACGCCAAAGCATTATGAATATCGGTCACATGAGTATAACGCTCGGCACGATAACCTGTTTCTTCAAGTAATTCGCGCTGCGCCGTATCCATAGGAGCCTCGCCAGCATCTTTCTTACCCGCTGGAAATTCGATAAATACTTTTTGCATGGGATAGCGATACTGGCGCTCCAGTAGGACATCGCCATTCTCGAACAAAGGCATGATCATAACCGCCCCCGGATGTTTCAGATACTCGCGGTATGAGCTTGCACCGTTGGGCAGCTGTACGGTTGCGCGATGTAATTTTAAGTAATCCCCTTCATACACCACACGATCTTCTAAAGTTTGTTCAGCCAAGCCATCGGCTTGCTCTAGCATAGTTAAATCATATTGTTGCTGCATCGCCCTCTCCTCTATTTACCTGTAATCGCCCGTCATTTTATATCAAGTGCAACAACTGATATTAGACTCGCACCATTAAAAAACGCGTGGAAAACCACGCGTTTATCATATTTCAAGACCGTCTCCACAAATAACGCCACGTAAAAGCGGGAAAAGCAGCGACCACAAACATTAAAAAAGTAACTGTATAAAACTGCCAATTTTGTTCACTGACCTGACCTGCTTGCGCTTCCAAAAACCGACCGAACAACACCCATAATGCGTATGCAATCACAAACTCAGCAACACGCAACCATGCACTTTTGGGCTTTTTCAAAATCGGCACCGCTAATAAACTTCGCTCTCCGAGCAAAGGCAAGGTTGCCAAAATCAAACCGGCAATGATCACCCACAGCACCGACATATTCATCAATTAAACACCCAAACTTTTCAGAACCGCATTAATTGCCATCTGAATCAAGCCATTTGGCAAAATACCCAAAACAATCAATGACACAGCGTTAACGGTCAATACACCATGCTGAACCGCAGAGAATCGGATTGGAGTTGCATTTTCAGGTTTATCAAAATACATCAATTTAACGATGCGCAGATAATAGAACGCACCAATCAACGAGAACAACACTGCAACCAAAGCCAATTTAAACAATCCTGCATTAATCAAGCCCTGGATCACCATAAATTTCGCCATAAAGCCAACCAATGGTGGAATACCTGCCAGTGAGAACATCACCAACAACAACAAGAAAGCCAACCAAGGATTGCGTTGATTCAAACCCTTGAAATCATCCAACTGATCTGCTTCGAAACCCACATGAGTCATAGCTAACAAGATACCGAAGCCAGCCAAAGTTGTAATCGCATATACAATCACATAATAAAAGGCATTACCTACACCCAAAGCTGTGGTGTATGGATCAACACCCGCACGTGCAGATAAAAAGCCCAACAATACAAAACCCATATGCGAAATACCCGAGTATGCCAACATACGTTTGTAGCTCTTTTGACGAATCGCCGCCAAGTTACCCAAAATCAATGACAACACGGCCAATACAGCAAACATTTGCTGCCAGTCAATGGACAGATGAGGTAAACCTTGGATGAACAGACGGACGATCATCACAAACGCCGCAATCTTCGGAGCAGATGCAATCATCAAAGTTACAGGCGTTGGCGAACCTTGATAAACGTCCGGCACCCACATATGGAACGGCACAACACCCATTTTAAATGCAACACCAGCCACCAAGAATACCAAGCCCATAATCAACAAAGGCATTTGCGTGTCAGCATGACCACCTGCAACTTTATTGGCAATCTCGGTCAAACTCAAGCTACCGCCTGTCGCCCCGTAAACCAAAGACATACCAAACAACAGCAAACCTGAAGCAATCGCACCCAAGATAAAGTACTTCATCGCGGCTTCAATCGAGCGAACGTGATCACGACGCAAAGCCACCATGGCATACAAAGACAAGGCCTGTAACTCCAAACCCATATAAAGTGCCATCAGGTTATTGGATGAAATCATAACCATCTGACCAACCAATGAGAACAAGCTCAAGCTATAAAACTCACCGTTCAAAAAACCTCGTTCAACGGCATAGCGTTGACCATAAACCAAGGTCACTGCCACACAGATCAATGAGAACATTTTTGCCAAATTCGCCAATGGATCCGACACAAACATATCGTTGAAGGCAAACAAAGTCGCACCAGAATGTAATAAACCAGAGGTCAAAACACCCGCTATGGCCAAGCCGATCAAGCTGACGATGTGAATGATCCGACGATACGCATCGTTGTGTGTCCCCAGTTCGAGTAACAATACAGCCGTTGCGATAACCGCTAACACGACCTCAGGGTAAACAATGAAAAAATTTGGCATAACGTTTCAACCTTGTTCTAACCGATTAGAATCTCAAATAAATTTTATACGTAAATCAATTAAGGCTTGATAGGCAACTTGCTTTGAGCCACGTGATTGATCAGCTCATTTACCGATGCGTCCATCGTATTCGTAAATGGTAATGGATAAAGCCCCATCGCCAATACAGTGATTGCCAACAAACTCAAAATCAACAATTCACGACCGTTCGCATCAGTCAATTCAGCCACATGATGATTAGCGACCGGACCGAAAACAACGCGTTTGTACATCCACAGTGAATAACCCGCCCCAACGATCAGAGTCGTCGCAGCAATAGCAGCAATCCAGAAATTGAATTTAGTCGCACCAATAATGACCAAGAACTCACCTACAAAACCACTGGTCGCAGGCAGACCGGCATTGGCCATAGTGAACAACAGGAAAAATGCAGCAAATTTTGGCATCGAATTGATCACGCCACCGTATGCTGAGATTTCACGGCTATGCACACGGTCGTACATCACACCAATACAGAAGAACATTGCGGCAGAAACAAAGCCATGAGAAATCATTTGCAAAATCGCACCTTGCATTGCGACGTTATTGGCTTGCCCTTGTTGATTGAACATAAAAAAGCCCAAGGTTACAAAACCCATGTGCGCGATGGACGAATACGCCACCAATTTTTTCATGTCTTTTTGAACCAAAGCCACCAAACCGACATACACCACCGCAATCAAGGACAAAGTAATCATCATCGGAGCGAACGCATGTGACGCATCTGGAGCAATTGGTAGAGAGAAACGCAAGAAACCGTACGCACCGAGCTTCAACATGATCGCTGCCAAGACCATAGAACCACCCGTTGGTGCTTCCACGTGTGCATCTGGCAACCAAGTATGTACTGGCCACATCGGGACCTTCACAGCAAACGCCATCAAAAACGCGAAGAACAATAATTTTTGCGCCGTCATGGCCAATGGGTAAGCGTGCCATGCAGCGATGTCAAAAGTACCCGTTGAATAACGCAAATAAGCAATCGCCAACAGCATTAACAAGGATCCCATTAACGTATAGAGGAAGAACTTAAACGCAGCATATACACGATTCGGACCACCCCAAACACCCACGATAATGTACATTGGGATCAGAGTTGCTTCAAAGAAGATGTAGAACAAGAAACCATCGGTTACTGCGAATACACCAATCATCAGACCCGACAGAATCAAGAAAGCGGCATTGTATTGCGCTACTTTATTACTAATCACTTCCCAACCGGCCATCACCACCAAAACAGTAATGAATGCGGTCAAAGGAATAAACCAGATTGACAGACCATCCACACCCAATGCATAGCTCGCATTGATCGTAGGCAACCAAGCGTGCTGCTCAACGAACTGCATTGCCGCAGTAGCGCCTTTGAATCCGAGAATCAGTGGAATCGTAACCAACAGACTGACGATCGCACCCAGCAAGGCCACCCATCGTGCCAAACCATCACGCTCACTGCGTCCGAGCAGCAGTGTCGCCACACCAAATAAGATGGGAATCCAAATCGCTAAACTTAACCAAGGCATATGCATATCGCTACCACTTTTTTAATATTGAGTTGACTGGCCGTTTAACCCGCAAACGCTCAATCAATCCCGATCGTTAAATACTAAATATCAAATACCAAACCATGCACTTCGACGACTCACGCCGTCACAGCGTCACAATAATGAACAAGAAGAAAATCACACCAATCACCATAGCAAATGCATACTGGTAAATCAGACCCGATTGGAACAAGCTCATTGCTTGTGCAAACACATTCACCACTTTCGCCGCGCCGTTGACAATCAAACCGTCAATCAACTTGCTATCCGACACTTTCCACAAGAATTCACCGATTTTACGTGCACCACCGGCAATCACCGTTTCGTTGAACTTATCAAAGTAATATTTGTTTTCCAAAATATTGTTGATAATCGGGGTTTTCGCCTTGATCGCAGCAGGAATGCTTGGCTTAACCATATAGAAGAAGTAAGCCACTGCAACACCTGCCAAAGCCAACCAGAACGGTGCGGTAGCCAGAGCATGTGTTGCCATGCCAACAGCACCACCGTGTGATTCAAATACGTGTTTCAACTCTTCCATGGCTGGATGTGCTTCGTGATCAATCGTGATCACACCCTTGAAGAAATCACCAAACAGCATCGGCTCAATTGTCAGGAAACCGATAATCACGGATGGAATCGCCAGCAAAACCAACGGCAACGTAACAACCCATGGAGACTCATGCGGTTTATCATTTGGACCCAAGCCATGATGATGTTCATCGTGATCGCCATGATCATCATGTGCGTCACCATGCATATCATCATGCGCCGCGTGTGCGTCATGGACATGATGTGCAGGAGCTTGCATCCAACGCTCTTTACCGTGGAATACCATGAAGTACATGCGGAATGAGTAGAAGGCCGTGATAAACACACCCGCCAGCACAGCAAAGTGAGCAAACCCCGCACCAAACAAATGTGATTCAGCAGCAGCCTCAATAATTGAATCTTTTGAGTAAAAACCGGAGAAGAATGGCGTACCGATCAAAGCCAACGAACCAATCAATGAGGTAATCCAAGTAATTGGCATGTATTTACGCAAACCGCCCATATTGCGCATATCTTGATCGTGGTGCATACCAATAATCACAGAACCCGCGCCCAAGAACAACAATGCTTTGAAAAATGCGTGCGTCATCAAATGGAAAACTGCCACCGAGTAAGCAGATACCCCCAAAGCCACGGTCATATAACCGAGCTGAGAAAGTGTAGAGTACGCCACCACGCGTTTGATGTCGTTTTGAATGATGCCCAAAAAGCCCATGAACAATGCAGTAATTGAACCGATGACCAAAACGAACGACAAGGCGGTGTCTGACAGCTCATACAGCGGTGACATACGGCTGACCATGAAAATACCCGCAGTAACCATGGTGGCCGCGTGGATCAATGCAGAAATTGGCGTTGGACCTTCCATTGAATCCGGCAACCACACATGCAATGGCACTTGCGCCGATTTACCCATCGCACCGATGAACAAGCAAATACAAATGGTGGTGATCAGCATCCAATCTGTGCCAGGAAACAGCATTTGTGCCAACTCTTCACGTTTAGCAAACACTTCCGCATAATCCAAAGACCCAGCAAAAGCATAAATCAGACCAATGCCCAATACGAAGCCAAAGTCGCCCACGCGGTTAACCAAAAACGCTTTCATATTCGCGAAAATCGCGGTTGGACGTGTAAACCAGAAGCCAATTAAGAGGTAAGAGACCAAACCCACTGCTTCCCAACCGAAGAAAAGTTGCAGGAAGTTGTTGCTCATCACCAACATCAGCATGGAGAAAGTAAACAATGAAATATA
Organism: uncultured Hydromonas sp.; assembly: GCA_964481695.1. Lineage (GTDB taxonomy): Bacteria > Pseudomonadota > Gammaproteobacteria > Burkholderiales > Burkholderiaceae > CTSOIL-112. The sequence goes on from CAYZVI010000012.1 coordinate 14,218, forward strand.
TGAGAAGAAACGTTGATAACCCGGATCATCCTTCATATAGCCCATGGTATAGATATGAACCATGAGAGACACGAACGTCACGACACACATCATCATAGTGGTTAAATTATCGATCAAGAACCCTACTTCTAATTTCAAGTCGCCGATTTGACCCCATGTGTATACAGAACCGTTGAATACGTTGCCCGCGCGAACGTCATTAAAGACAATCACCGAGCCAATGAACGCAATCAGCACGCCCAGAATCGTAACGATTGCAGACGGCAAACGCCCAAGCTGTTTCCCAAATATGCCTGCCAGAATCGAGCCGACCAATGGCGCAAACGGAATGATGAGGTACAACGATTTCATTGTTTTCTCGCTTATTGTCTAATCTACTAATACTTTCACATCTCAAATGTTCCAAAAACCAATCGAACATCTGATCAAAATTACTAAGGTAACTGGATTAACCTTGCAAGTTATCCAATTTATCCATATCGACGGTATCCATCGTACGGAATAACACAACCAGAATGGCCAAACCAATCGCAGCCTCTGCGGCGGCAACGGTCATAATAAAAAACACAAAAATTTGACCAGCAGCATCACCCAACATGTGTGCAAAGCTAATGAAGTTGGTATTGACCGCCAACAACATCAACTCAACGGACATTAACAAGACGATCATGTTTTTGCGATTGAGCACAATTCCAACCACACCAATCGCAAACAACGCCGCACCCAAAATAACATAATAAGAACTAGGCATCATGACTCCTGTTTAGTAACTTCTGGTGCAACCAATGTTTGACGGGCGCTGATATCAGCTGCTTCATTCACCATACGCAAGCGATCTTGTGCACGGGTTTGAGCTTGCTTAGAGGGATTTTGCACTTTAGATTCTTTACGCCCACGCAAAGTAATTGCAACAGCAGCAATCAAGGCGACTAATAACACCAAAGCGGCTAGCTCAAACGCCAAAGCATATTGAGTATACAAAACCTCACCGATACGACGTGTATTTGAACCCTCTTTCACTAACAATTCCGCCGCATTTGGTTTGGCAGGACGATGCAGTGAAGAGAAAATAACGGCACCAATTTGAACGATAACCAATGCGCCCAAACTCATTGCCAAAGCCAAAGTCTTTTTAAAACCCTCGCGTTTTTTTACCGTATTCAGGTTCAGCATCATCACTACGAATATGAATAACACCATAACCGCGCCGACATACACCAGCACCAGCAAAATACCGAGGAATTCAGCTTGCAACATGATCCAAATACCGGCTGCGGAGAAAAACGACGCAATTAAAAACAAAGCCGAGTGAACTGGGTTACGTGCGGTCACTACGGCAATCGCACAACTGAGCAACACCGCAGCAAACACAAAATAAATGATGTTTTGAATATCCATCTCAAACTCTTTTCACATTAATACAATTTCATCGTATGTATCAAACCAGCACCAAATTAACGATACTTCGCATCAGCTGCTTTAGCCGCTGCAATCTCGGACTCGTATCGATCACCTACAGCCAGTAACATCTCTTTGGTATAGTACAAATCACCGCGTTTTTCACCGTGATACTCGAAAATTGGCGTTTCCACAATCGCATCAACCGGACAAGACTCTTCACAAAAACCGCAGAAAATACATTTGGTTAAATCGATGTCATATCTTGTAGTACGACGTGTACCATCTTCACGTTCAGCCAACTCAATAGAGATGGCCATCGCCGGACACACGGCCTCACACAATTTACATGCGATGCAACGCTCTTCACCATTTTCATAGCGACGTTGTGCATGCAAACCACGAAAACGCGGTGAAATCGGAGTTTTTTCTACAGGGTAACGTAGGGTAATTTTATTTTTGAAAAAATACCGCCCCGTAACTGTCATGCCTTGCAGCAATTCAGTTAAGAAAAAGCTCTTAAAATAATGTTTCAATGATGCCATAGTGTTCTACCTACGCTTTTTATGCAGTTCCGCTGAATACGTCAATACACGTGGTTTTCGTATAGATTCGTTCCAAATTACTTCCAGATTGACAATGGTGAGTGCAACCAAACACCAACGACAAACAACCAAACCAAACATACTGGCAAGAATACTTTCCAACCCAAACGCATGATCTGATCGTAACGATAGCGTGGGAAAGTCGCACGAATCCACAAGAAAAATACAATGATCGCAGTCATTTTCAGAAGCATCCAAACGATACCCGGAATAAATGACAGGAAGGCAAATGGCGCATCCCAGCCACCCAAGAACATGATGGATGTCAAAGCGGAGATCACAAACATATTGGTATACTCAGCCAGGAAGAACAAGGCAAACCCCATACCAGAGTACTCAGTCATGTGACCGGCGACAATCTCAGATTCACCTTCCACCACGTCAAACGGATGACGGTTGGTCTCTGCGACACCTGAAATCAAATATACCAAGAACATAGGCAACAATGGCAACCAGTTCCATGACAGGAAATTCACGCCCATGTTATTGAACATGCCTTGTTGCTGGTTTTCCACAATGTGTGACAGGTTCAAGCTATTAGAAATCATCAGTACCACAACAATCGCAAAGCCCATCGCAATTTCATAAGATACCATTTGCGCCGACGCACGCATCGCACCGAAAAAAGCATATTTTGAGTTACTTGCCCAACCGGCCAAAATCACACCGTACACACCGATAGATGCTACAGACATAACGTACAACAAGGATGCATCAATATTTGCAATCACAAAATCTTTAGCCAGCGGAATAACCGCCCAAACCGCAAAAGCAGGAACCAGAACCATCAATGGTCCGAGATAGTACAAAGACTTATCCGCACGAGTTGGGGTAATGATTTCTTTGATGAGCAATTTCACCACGTCAGCAATTGGCTGCAACAAGCCAAAGGGGCCGACCACATCAGGACCAATACGACCTTGCATAGCACCAATGACTTTACGTTCGGCATAGGTGAGATAGGCCACGGATAACAATACCGCCACCATCAAAGGCACAATACGAATCAAAGCCCACAGAACTGTCCAAATGGCATCACCAAATGTAGCAACGCCCCAAGTTGTGAATTGATTAATCAGCTCCATTATGCTCGCTCCACTTTTACGGTTGCATATGCAGAACCTAAAGCCGCAGCTAATGCCGTACCGCCATGAATATCAACAACGTTATCCGCTAATTTAGGATTCAAAACAGCCTGAGCCTTGGTGCTATGATCGCCCTGTTTAACCACAACCCACGCTGCATCACCGGCCAGATCAGTTGCAAGACCCAATGCTTGATAAATATTTGCTGCCAAACCAACGACTTCGCCCTGCTGCGCCCATTTGGTTTTTTGCAAGCTGCTTGCACGACGCACCACAGCATCGGTCGCATATGGGTTCACACGTGTACTGCGCACCCAACCATCGGTACCCACAGCAGTTACTTCAGCATTTGAGCCATTGTTTAAACGCGCGCTCAAGCCTTCTAAAGCCGAGACACAAGCGCTACGAATGTCATTCAGATCATTGGCAGTGAAAGCAGGCGATTGCACGCCCAAACGTTCACCCAATACACGCAATACTTTCCATGCCGGACGCGCTTGACCCAATGGCTTCACCACTGGATTGAATATTTGTGCGCGACCTTCCGCATTGACAAACGTACCGCCCGTTTCAGTGAACGGTGTCGTTGGCAAAATGACATCAGCAGTGTCAGATACCGCAGAGAAATATGGGTTCAGAGCAACGACGAATGCTTTATCCAAGGCTTTTTGTGCTTGCAACGGATCAGCCACATCACGTGCGGCTTCAACGTTCAACGTTACATACACTGCGCGTGGCTGAGCCAACATCTGCTGCGCAGTCAAGCTACCATTTTGCGCTACTGCACCAACGGCGTATGCGCCCACAGTGTTTGCACCATCCACAGCGACGGACACCACCGCACCGCACGCTTGCGCAATGCGATTGGCTACAGCCAAAATTTGTGCGGCTTGCGGATGATTCATGGCCGCATTGCCTAAAATAATGACTTTGCTTTTCGCCAAATCGCTGCGCAGATGCGCGGCAACTTTGGCTGCAAATGAATCGCCTTCAGCTTGGTTCAAAGCCGTTTCAATCGCTTGTAATTCACCCAACCATGCTGCGGCGTTTAACGCTTTTTGCGTGACACGCATCAGCAAGTCTTCTTGCTCATCACTCAATACATAAATGTCCGCACGGTTTTTCGCCGCTTGACGCAAACGCAAAGCGAGCAGCGGGTGATCCTGACGCAGATGCGCACCAACCACCAAACCAACATGAGTTTCACTGAACGCTGGAATCGCTTGCCCCAAATGTGGCACGCCTTGTAAATGAGTATTCAAGCTGTCATCGGTTTGACGCAATTGCGTATCAATGTGCGCACTACCCAAACCATTCACCAATGCTTTGAGCGCATACAGCTCTTCAACCGTTGATTGTGGGTGTGCTAAAGCACCGATTTGATCCGCGCCGGCTTGGCCTTTGCGGTTTTTAATTTGCTCTACGGCGAAGGCAAACGCTTCATCCCATGACGTAGCTTTCCACTGACCATCGACTTTAATCATAGGTTCAGTGACGCGGTCTTCTGAATTTAAACCTTCGTATGCAAAACGATCACGGTCAGAAATCCAATGATCGTTAACGGCTTCGTTAATCAGAGATACCACACGTTTAACGCGATCACCTTTGACGTGCACCGCCAAACTACTGCCCCAAGAGTCGTGCGCGCTGATGGATTTACGACGGGACAATTCCCATGAGCGCGCGCTGTAACGGAACGGCTTAGACAAAATCGCACCCACTGGACACAGATCAATCATGTTGCCAGATAGTTCTGAATCAATGGTTTTACCCACAAAGGTAGTGATTTCCGAGTGCTCGCCGCGATTGAGCATACCCAATTCCATCACACCAGCGACTTCTTGGCCAAAGCGAACACAACGTGTACAGTGGATACAGCGTGACATTTCCTGCATGGAAATCAGAGGTCCGGGATTTTTCGGCGCAACCACATGCTTTTCTTCACCGTAACGTGATGTTCCTTTACCGTAACCCATCGACAAGTCTTGTAATTGACATTCACCACCTTGATCGCAAATCGGGCAATCGAGCGGGTGATTGAGCAGCATGAATTCCATCACATCGGCTTGCGCGGTTTTGGCCTTTTCTGAGACCACTTGTGTGCGCACAACCATATTCGGTGTTACCGGCGTAGCGCAGGCTGGCAATGGTTTAGGCGCTTTTTCTACCTCAACCAAGCACATGCGGCACGACGCAGCGACCGATAGTTTTTCGTGATAGCAAAAATGGGGAACGTATTTACCCACTTTTTTCACGGCATCCATGACCATACTGCCTTCCGGCATTTCGATCTTGATACCATCAATTTCCATTTCAAGCATACGTCACCTTCAATTAACGATACGCGGGCACAACACATTGTTTGTGCTCGATGTGATATGCGAACTCATCACGGAAGTGTTTGACAAACGAGCGAACCGGCATCGCCGCCGCATCGCCCAGAGCGCAAATGGTGCGCCCCATAATATTACCGGCCACGGAGTCGAGCAAATCCAAGTCCTCTGGACGGCCTTGACCTTTTTCAATGCGATCAACCATACGCCACAACCAACCAGTACCTTCACGGCACGGCGTACATTGACCACAAGATTCTTCATAGTAGAAATACGACAGCCGTTGCAATGATTTGACCATGCAGCGCGTGTCATTCATGACGATAACCGCGCCCGAACCCAGCATAGAGCCCGCTTTGGAGATGGAATCATAATCCATAGTGCATTCCATCATGATGTGCGCTGGCAATACTGGCGCAGATGAACCGCCTGGGATAACCGCTTTCAAGTTGCCTCCACGCACACCACCAGCCAATTCAAGCAAAGTAGAGAACGGCGTACCCATCGGTACTTCGTAGTTGCCCGGCAGATTCACGTCACCGGATACAGAGAAAATTTTGGTACCGCCATTATTCGGTTTGCCAATATCCAGATATGCCTGACCACCCATTTGCAACAGGAACGGAACAGCAGCAAACGTCTCTGTGTTATTGATCGTAGTTGGTTTGCCATACAAACCGAAGCTCGCTGGGAATGGCGGTTTGAAGCGTGGCTGACCTTTTTTACCTTCGAGTGATTCAAGCAAGGCTGTTTCTTCACCGCAGATGTATGCACCATAACCATGGTGTGCGAACAGGTCAAACTCAAAGCCTGAACCCAGAATATTTTGACCCAAAAAGCCTGCTTGACGCGCTTGCGCCAAAGCTTCTTCAAAAATTTGATATGCCTCGAAAATCTCACCGTGAATATAGTTGTAACCACGGCTGATGCCCATGGTATACGCGGCAATAGTCATACCCTCAATCAAGGCGTGTGGGTTGTAGCGAATGATGTCGCGGTCTTTAAACGTACCCGGCTCGCCTTCGTCGGTGTTACACACGAGGTATTTTTGCCCTGGATATTGACGTGGCATGAAGCTCCACTTCAAGCCAGTTGGGAAACCCGCACCGCCACGACCACGCAAAGCAGACAATTTCATTTCATTGATGATATCGTCCGGTGACGTTTTTTCGGTCAGAATTT
>CAYZVI010000013.1:0-19830 GCA_964481695.1 uncultured Hydromonas sp.
GCATCATCGAGGCCAAACCCGAAGAGCTGCGTGTGTTTTTAGAAGAAGCCGCCGGTGTGTCCAAATACAAAGAACGCCGACGCGAAACCGAAAACCGCCTGAACGACACGCGCGACAACCTGACCCGTGTCGAAGATATCCTGCGCGAACTCAACAGTCAAGTCGAGAAACTCGATGCGCAGGCCAAAGTGGCGCAGGAATACCGCGATTTGCAGTCGGCTGCGCAAGACAAACTGCACTACTTATGGATTTTGCGCTACGACGAAGCGCAGGCCGAGCGCGACAAAATCGGCGCGAAAATCACCGCCGCACAAAACGAACTCGAAGCGCAAATTGCCAAACTACGCCACGCCGAAGCCGAGCTGGAAGCGCGCCGCGTGCAGCATTACGAGCTGTCGGACAATCTGAACGCTGCGCAAGCCTCAATGTACGAAGCAAACGCCGAAGTCTCTCGCATCGAGACTGAATTGCGCTTCATGACCGAAGGGCGCAATCGCATTGAAGCGCAAATCGAGCAGATCAAAACTCAACTCGCGCAGTGGGGGGAGCGTCAGCAGCAGCTGATCGACGATATGGACAGCATGACCGCCGAGCGCCTGCAAGCGGAGGAAGATCAAGCGGTATTGGCCGATCAGCTCGCCGCCGCGTCCGAAGACATGCCCGAGATTGAAGCGCGCCACCGTGAATCCATGCAAACCATGCACGATGCGCGCGCGCAACTGATGCAGGCAGAGCAGTCGGTCGCGCGTGCCGCTGACGATCAGCGTAATGCCGATCGCCAGTTGAGCAACTTAGTCATACGTCGTGAACGTCTGCAACAGGAAAAAATCGCCCCGGGTGCGCAGCATGACAAAGAGCATCATCAGCTCGACATGCAGCTCATCGACGAATTGGCGCGGCAGGAATCCGCGCAAGCCGCGTTAGATGAGGTTGACTCGCAGCTGCCGCAGGCGCAGGACGCACTCAATCAGGCGCGCACCGATGCATTGAACGAGCAAGCGCGTATTGCGCAGCTCACTGCACGTTTGAACGCGCTCACGCAGTTGCAGGAAAAAGTACAAACGCAAGGGCAGCTCGGCGAATGGCTGGACAAACACCAGCTCGCCACACGTCAGCGCGTTTGGCAAAAATTGCACATCGAATCCGGCTGGGAAAATGCGCTGGAGGCTGTGCTCGGCGAGCGTATGAATGGCTTTGAAATGTCGCGCATTGACTGGGTGAAAAACTACTTCAACGACACTCCTCCGTCGCGTTTGAGCTTTTATGCCAACGTCCCTGCGACCCAGCGCGAGCCAGAGATTGCCGGTTTGCGTCCGCTGCATCAGCTGATTAAAACCAATGATCCGACGCTGACGCAACTGCTGCCGGACTGGCTGCGTGGCGCGTATGTGGCGAATACACTGAACGACGCGTATGCCTTGCGCGAGCAGCTGCCCGAAGGCGGCGTGCTGGTCACACCCGAAGGCCATCGTCTGTCGCGCAATGCGCTGAGTTTTTATGTCGCTGAGTCTGAGCAGGCGGGTATGCTCGCGCGTGCGCAGGAAATCGAGCAAATCGAAGCCGAGCTGCGCGCGCAAGATATGCTGGTCGATCAAGCGCAAAGTGGACTGAGCGAATGCCAACTACAGGTGGAGCGTCTGACGCAGCAGCACAACAGCGCGCGCTCGCAGCTCAACAGCACCACCGCTCGCGTTCATGAGCTGAAAATGCAGGTGCAAAAGCTCAATTTGGAACGCGAGCAACGCAACGCCCGCCACGCACAGATCGACGACGAATTGAACGAAATCCTGATTCACGAAGAAGAATTGCAAGCGCAAAAAATGGAGGCACAAGCCCTGTTTGACGAAGGCGATGCGATTTTGCTCACGCGTCAGGAGGCGTGGCAAGCGGCACAGGCGGCGTATGAAACTTTTGAGCGCAGTTTGACCGACAAGCGCGCGAGCCTGCGCGAGGTAGAAAACCAAGCGCGCGATGCACAATACCGCGTGCAAAATTTGACCCAGCGTTTGGCGGACATCGAATACAACCAACAATCCGCCGAGCAGCAGCTGGAAAATCTGCGCAATAATTTGGAAGAACACACCATCGAGCTGCAAGAGTTCAACCAAAACAACCACGACGAAGGGTTGCAAGCTGTGCTGGAAATCCGTGTGGCGCGCGAGCAGGCACTGGCCGCAGCGCGATCAGCATTGGATGGGCTCACGCATGATCTGCGCATGATGGATGAAACGCGCATTGCGGCGGAGCGCGAGGTTGAGCCGAAGCGCGAGGCGATCACGCAATTGCAATTGGCGGAACAAGCCGCGCGTTTGAATCAAGAGCAATTCGCCGAGCAATTGCGCGAAGCCGAAGTCGACATCGCACAGACCCGCGAGCAACTGCGCGAAACCCTCGCCGACGGCGCGCGTGCATCGGTGCTGCAAGGTGAAATAACGCGCTTGAACAATCAGATCAACGCGCTCGGCGCGGTCAACTTGGCGGCACTGGACGAGCTCAAAGTTGCCCAGGAGCGTCAAGGCTTCCTCACCGCGCAATCCGAGGATCTCATCAGCGCAATGACTACGCTCGAAGACGCGATTCGCAAGATTGACAAAGAATCGCGCGACATGCTAATGGACACCTACAATCAGGTGAACAAAAACTTTGGTGAACTGTTCCCAGAGCTATTCGGTGGTGGCGAAGCCAAGCTGGTATTGACCGGTGAAGAGATTCTCGACGCGGGCGTGCAGGTCATGGCGCAGCCACCGGGCAAACGCAATTCGACCATTCACCTGCTCTCGGGTGGTGAAAAGGCACTGACCGCGACCGCGCTGGTATTCGCGCTGTTCCGCCTGAATCCTGCGCCGTTCTGTTTGCTCGATGAGGTCGATGCACCGCTGGACGATGCGAATACCGAGCGTTTTGCGCAGCTGGTGGCGAAAATGTCGGCGCAGACGCAGTTCCTCTTCATTTCGCATAACAAGATCACGATGGAAATCGCCGATCAGCTGGTCGGTGTGACCATGCAGGAGCAGGGCGTGTCGCGCATTGTGGCGGTAGATATGGAATCCGCTTTGAAACTGCAGGCAGCGGTGTAAAGTGGGCGTGTGGTTATCTTTGAAAAAACGACAATATTGGGATTGACATGAGTGAGTTTGAACTCTCGACATTAGCGGTTTTGGCCTTATTGCTGTTGGGCGTGGGCGCGTACAGCTATTGGCAAATTTACCGTGCGCAAAAAATCCAAGAGGCGCAAAAATGGCGTCAGGAGCAGGAGGAAGCGGCAGAGGAAGCGGCGCACAAAAGCCGCTATCCGAGCTACGATCCGGCCTATGTCGAGGAGCAAGAACCCCTGCCTGAAACTTGGCCATCCGCGCCGGAGTCGGTGCATACCGATGACGATCTGACCCGAGTGCAAGAGAGTGAGCTGGATGAACTGCCCCCATCGTCCATCATTAAGTCTCATGCGGAATCTCGTGTGATAGCAACCGAAGCGGAACCCGCGCCTTTACATACGACTGTGGACGAATCAACGTCAGAAGATGATGTGCCGGCTTTTCTGAAAAAAGAAACAGAGGCGCATGGCGATGAGGTGCATAGTTCTGAGATATCCACCCCAGTCAATCATGCAGTGGAAAACCGAGTGGAAGAATTGGCGGTGCCTCCTGCAGCGTTTGGCGCAGCAGAACCCGAATTAAAACCCGCAGCAGAACAATCGACAGAACCCCATCACTTTGCTGATGTGATTACCGAAACGTTGGCAGAGGATACTTCAGCGGTAACGGCAACTGTGGTGTCACCGCTGGAAGAAACATCCCCCGCGATACAGGATGGAGCGCAAATGGACGCCGATCACACGGTGGGGGTTGAGTCGGATCGTGTGCTTGAGGAGGCGAAGGGGGCTGTGGCTGCGCCGGTGGTTACCGCCGCTGTTGAACCTGTAGCTGCGCCCGTGGTACCTGTTATTCCTGCTTCATCGGAACCCGTTGTTGTGCCCGCTTTTACGTCTATGCCTGTATCTATAGTTGCACCAGCGCGCAGTGATAGCTCGGAGATTGCATTCGATGTGACCGACGAAGAGGAAAAAGAGCGCATTGAGCAGCGCGTCACCGCACAGGAGCTCAAGCGTCGCGCGGCGTGGGATGTATTCGCGCCGTTTGCGCGGTTTGAGCATTGGCTACATACCGCTTATCCGCGTGGTGTTGATCCGATTCGCGCGATTGATGCCGAGATTGAAATTGCCGTGAGCCAGCCGAAAACCTCGGCGGATATTGAACGTGCTTTGTACGAGTTGCGTTTGGATACGCCGCTGCCGTTGCGTCTGTATGGTGCGCGTGCAGGGCAAATCAGTTTGGATTCGGGGGCGAAAAAAATCTGGCAGGACTTGGAGCCGGGCGCGCCGTATTGTGCGTTTAAATTGACTTTGCAGCTGGCTAATCGCAGTCATTGCGCGAAAGAAGATGTGCTGCAACATTGGTTTGCTTTGGCCGAAAGTTTACGCAAACGTTTATCCGGCCATATTGAAACTTTACCCGATGTGCATGAGTTAGCAGAATACGCCCGCTTTTTGCATGCGCTCGCACGTCGCGTGGGGCAGCCGATTATTTTGCAATTGCACAAGGATAATGGCTTGTGGCCAGCATATGAGGTGCATCAGCAGTTGACCGCATGTGGCGCGGTGCTCAATGATAACGGTATTTACATCGCACGCAATGAGCGCAAGACGCCGGTGTACACTGTGGTCAATGATGTGAATAATCCACGCGCGCAGGATTTTTTCCGCGATCAGATGGCGGTGATGTATGTGCATACGCTATCGTTTTGCGTTGAGTTGGCACGTATTGAGTTGCATGCACAGGATACGAGCACGCATGAGTTGGCGCCGATTCAGCGGTTGCTTGATGATATGAAAGCGGTCGCCGGTGCTTTGGATGCGCAATGGCAAAATAATCTGGGTGAAGCGCTGGATGTGAGCGAACTGGAAAAAATCACACACGAACAAACGCAGATTTTCGCGCAGCAGCTGACCGAATTGGGGCTGCCTGTGGGGGCGCTGATGACCAAGCGTTTGCTGTTAGGCTAAATACGAAGCTCGTTCCAAATATTTTTTAGATTAAACGAATATCTATGAGTAATTACGATTTGTTTGCCGACACTTCAGATGCGTCCGAACCGAATCAGGCCAACAAAAAATCTTCGACCGTTCCGAGCACACCACAGCAGCAGATCGAATCGCTGCGTGAGCAGCTGCGCGCGCACAACATCGCCTACTATGTCAACGATGCGCCGACGGTGAGTGACGCTGAATATGATGCGCTGTTCCGTGAATTGGAGGCGCTGGAGCAAGTGCATCCCGAGTTCGCCCGTGTTGATTCGCCGACGCAGCGCGTTGGTGGTGCGCCGCTGTCTCAATTTACTAAAGTACGTCATCGTGTGCCGATGCTGTCATTGGCCAATGCTTTTTCTGAAACCGAGGTGCGCGCGTTTGATCAACGGATGCATGATGAATTGTGTGGAACGGGTATGCTGCTTACGAATGAGTCAGTGAACTATGCGTGTGAAGTGAAATTTGATGGATTGGCGATCAATCTGCGTTATGAACACGGCGCTTTGGTGCAGGCCGCGACGCGAGGCGACGGCGAAACCGGCGAGGATGTGACCTCAAATATTCGCACCATACGCTCGATTCCATTGCGTTTACAAGGTGCGCATGTGCCTGAAGTATTGGAAGTGCGTGGTGAAGTGCTGATGAAGCGTTCGGATTTTGAGCGGCTCAATCTCACACAGGCGGACAAAGGCGAGAAACTGTTTGCCAATCCGCGCAATGCGGCGGCCGGTAGTTTGCGACAATTGGATTCTCGCATTACCGCACAGCGAAAATTATCCTTTTTTGCTTATGGCATTGGTGAAATCGAGGATGAGCGTGGTGATTTTGTCACCGATGATTTTGCACACATTGTGGCGCAGTTGCGCGTATTCGGTTTTCCGGTGTTTACCGCGCAGCCCGTGGTGACGGGTGCAGAAGGCTTGCTGGCGTTCTACGGGCAGATAGGCGCGCAACGCAATGAGTTGCCGTTTGATATTGATGGCGTGGTGTATAAGGTGAACGCCACGGCGCAGCAGGAGGCGCTCGGTTTCGTATCACGTTCACCGCGCTGGGCGCTCGCGCATAAATTCCCTGCGCAGGAGATGACGACCTTAGTACAGGATATTACCGTTCAGGTTGGACGTACAGGGGCGATTACGCCAGTGGCGCGGCTCGCGCCGGTCGAGGTCGGTGGTGTGGTGGTGACCAATGCGACGCTGCACAACGCCGATGAAGTCGCGCGTAAAGACGTACGCATCGGCGATACCGTGGTGGTGCGACGTGCGGGTGACGTGATTCCCGAGGTGGTGATGAGCATTATCGAAAAACGCCCTGATGATGCGCGCGTATTCGTGATGCCGACGCAGTGCCCTGAATGTGCTTCGCCAATTGTACGCGAGGAGGGTGAAGCGGTGGCCCGTTGCACCGGCGGCTTGATTTGTCCGGCGCAGTTGAAACAAAGCCTGATGCACTTTGCTTCGCGCAAAGCGGTGAATATAGACGGGCTCGGCGACAAATTGATTGAGCAGCTGGTCGATGTGGGACTGGTGAAAGCACCGGATGATTTGTACCGTTTGGGCGTGGCGCAATTGGCGCTGTTAGAGCGCATGGCGCAAAAGTCCGCACAAAACGTATTTAACGCGATTCAAACATCGAAGAAAACCACGCTCGCGCGTTTCGTGTATGCGTTGGGCATCCGTCACGTAGGTGAAGCGACGGCAAAATCCTTGGCTCAGCATTTCCGTACACTCGATGCGATTCGCACGGCGACTGCGGATGAATTGCTGGCGGTGAGCGACATCGGGCCGGTGGTGGCGCAGGCGATCGTGGATTTTTGGGCAGATGCGCGTCATCAAAGCTTCACTGAGCGTCTGATAGAATTAGGTATTCATTGGGATAGTTTGCCTGAGTTAAACGCAACGAATAGTGCGCTGGTGGGTAGAACGGTGGTTTTGACCGGCACCTTGCCGACTTTATCGCGCGACGAGGCCAAAGCCATGCTGGAGGCGGCGGGGGCGAAAGTGGCGGGTAGCGTATCGAGTAAAACGGATTATGTGGTCGCCGGTGAAGCGGCCGGATCAAAATTGGATAAGGCAAACAGATTGGGTATTACCGTGCTGGATGAGGCGCAGATGGTAGCGTTGATTAAAAATCTTTAGGGAGAATAAAGTATGTTGGGCATTATTGCCGGTAGTGGCTTGCAGCGATTGACGCATTTGGAAAACGTGCGACGTGAAATCGTGCGCACGCCGTTTGGTGAGCCTTCTTGCGCGGTAACGCTGGGCGAATTGGCCGGTGTGGAAGTGGCGTTCATCAATCGTCATGGTTACGGTCATACGCTTGCGCCACATCAGATTAATTTTCGTGCGAATATTTGGGCGATGCAAAAAATCGGCGTGACCAATGTATGCGCGGTTGGTAGCGTGGGTAGTTTGCGCGAGGATATTCAGCCGGGGCAATTGGTGGTGCTCAGCGATATGCTCGATTATACGCAGGGGCGTAAAAACACGTACTACGAAGGGCCGGATTATCCGATCGTTTACACCGACATGAGCGAGCCATTTGATGGTGCGACACGGGATCATTTGATTTGCTCGGCTCAAGGTTTGGGTATTGATTTGATACAGGATGCCGTTTACGCCTGTACCGATGGTCCGCGCCTGGAAACCCGCGCAGAGGTGCGCCGTATGGTGGGTGACGGTGCGGATGTGGTCGGCATGACCTTGGTGCCAGAGGTGATTTTGGCCAAAGAGTTGGCGCTGGATTATGCGGCGATCACTGTGTGTACCAATTACGCTGCGGGCGTGGGGCAAACCCGTGCACATGATTTGAAACAGTGGCGTGAGTTGCGTGAACGCAGTTTGGCTCAGGTTGAGCATGTACTATTGAGCTGGGTGAGCTTGCAGGATAAAGCCTGTGCCATGACAGAAGGTCAATAATGGATCACTAATTCGTTGAGCGACATCTGATAAAAAAACGTAACCGATGGGGTTACGTTTTTTATTTGGCTACGGTGGACTTTTCAAGCGTTATTCGTCTTTTTTATCGTCATCCCAGTTGCTGGCTGGTGCTTCGCCTTCTTTATAGCTCACTTTCATTTCCATGGGTTTATGGGTCGCTTCAATCAAAATCAGACGATCAACGTTCGGGTGTTTGCCGGGATTCGCGCGCGCATCTGCGGTATGTTCGGCATACAACTCCAGTCCGCGACGAGCGGCGTAGATGTCTAATTCGCCCATAGTTTTGAATAGATAGTAGTACAACGCCAGTGAACCGCGTTGACCCTCGGCATTTTCAATACTGCCATTGAGTTTATCGCCTTGGTAAATATCAATGCGCTCAACGATGCCAACCGGAGGGAATTGCTCTAAGTTTTCTTGGAATACTTTGCTGGTTTTAAATAAAGTCATGGTTTTCTCCTGAATAAGCAGTTAGTGTGCAGCACGTAAAATCATATCAATATAAGCTGCACTGTCGGGTTCTTTTTGATCACGTTGTGATTGCCATAAAATCTGCCCCAAAGCCTCCATGACAATGTGGGCAGCGGCGTGTTCATCGTCCTGTTTTTGGCAGAGTTTTTCGTAGGCCGCGCGGATGCCGTGCGGTTGGTCAATCGATACCTGTTCGCTGATGGATAGGTGCATCGACAGGTGCAAAAATGGGTTGGTTTGACCATCTTCGGGTAAAAACTGCGCGGCTTCGAGCGCTTCGATTGGACCGTTGAGCACCGCATGGTATTCAGGATGCACGCGCATCCAATTGACCGCTATGGTTTCGATCGGCGCCAATGCTTGTTGGTTTAAAGATTTGTGCCAAGCGTGATAAAAAAATTGGCGGACTTCTTTAAGGGTTGGGTTAAACAGCATGTCGTCTTAGGAATAATGTGAGAAAGAATGCCTGCATTGTACCTGCGAATGGCGGTTTGGGACAAATGTGGGTGCAAAAAACCAAACAGGCGGCATAGTTGCCTATGGCGCCTGCTTGATTCGTCAATATGTGTTGTGAATGACGATTTATAAGGGGTAACGGTATTACTTGTTACCGCCCAATAAGCTACCCAAAACAGAAGTAATGTCACCTGCGTTGATCTGACCATTTGGGGTCAGTTTGTTGATCAAACCTGGCAACAGTTCTGCCAAGCCGCCCGCTGCTTCGGTTTCAGAAACACCAGCTTGATTAGCGATTTGACCCAAAGTGCCGTTTTGACCCAAAGAATTTTGAATTTGTTCTGCAGTGACAGGCATGTTTTGACCTGTGCCGATCCAAGATTGAACTTGGTCACCCAAACCCAATTGGCTCAACATGCCAGTCAAATTACCCAAGCCACCTGCCATTTGTGTGCCAGCTTGTTGTTGCACTTGAGCGTTACCACCCAAAAGTCCGCCGAGCAAACCGCCTAAACCACCGGCTGAACCGCCTTGTTGGCCACCCAATACGCTGCCCAAGATGTTGCCCAAGGCGCCACCACTTTGTTGTTGGCCACCGCCGAGCATACTGCCTATGATGTTGCCCAAAGCGCCACCGCCGGATTGTTGTTGACCGCCGCCCAACATTTGCGATATTACGGCTTGGAGCAACGCGCCTTGCAAGCTGTTGTTGCCACTGTTGTTGTTACCGCCCAAAACTGAGCCCAATACGCTGTCGAGTAAACTCATTGCTTTGTCCTTTAAAAAATTGTTTCTTGAAATCTCACACTGATGTCAGCGGGCATTGCAATTGTGCAACCCCTTCATTTAATGTGACGGGCTATGGTAACACGATTTTTATCGGGTGTAGATAAATCGCTAATTTTTTTAAGCGCGATTTTGAGTGCTCAAAAATGTGTTTTCCTCTTTAGAAATCCCCCCAAAGTGCTTGAATTGCCGATAAAGTTGCCAATCCGGCGGTTTCGGTACGCAGAACGCGCGGTCCGAGTAGCACGGCGTGATAGCCGCACGCTTGAGCAACTTCGATTTCCTTTACGTCAAAACCGCTTTCTGGCCCGATGAGTAGCTCAATAGCGGCTTTTTCGGTAGGCTGGCGTAATTCCTGGAAAACTTGGCTTAAGGTTTGCGGTAGCTGCGGATCAGGATGGAGGATGAGTTTGAGCTGATCGTTGCTTCGGCTTTGAGCCAGCCAGTCCTTGAGTGATAGAGGTGCGGATAAGAAAGGGCATACATTGCGGCCGCTCTGCGCGCAGGCGGCGATGATGATGCGTTGCCAATGTGCCATTTTTTTCTCAATGCGTTCTGCTGACAGCTTGATTTGACTGCGTGCGGAGAACAGGGGCACGATGCGGTTCACGCCCAGCTCCACGGATTTTTCGATGGTCCAATCCATTTTTTCGGCTGATGATAGACACTGCGCCAGAGTGATATTCAGCGGAGATTCGTTTTCTGTTTGTAAGCGGGGTTCGGCCAGCCAGCGCGCTTGCGCGAATTTCTTCTCCACTTGCACGAGTTCGACGCTGGCACAGTTGCCCATGCCGTCAAATAACTCGCACACATCGCCCGCGCGCATGCGCAAAACAGTCACAGCGTGGTGAAATAGCTCGTCGGGTAAAGTCAATGTTGTGGCATCGTCGGATACGGTGAGCCACGGTGGTGGATAGAAAAAGCGGGAGCGCATGGTTTGATTTGGTCAGAGCGCAGGTGATGCGCTTGTATGGGTTGATAAGTAGACCGTATTTTAGCCCAAAGAATGAGGCGCATCTGTTAAAATAAGCGGTTATTGCATAATATATGGTGTGCTGTTTTTTGAATATATGTTTGGCACACACCACCGATACAGAAAGCGATTTATGTTTGCTCCATTATTGATTGAACTTTTGACCGAAGAATTGCCACCGAAGGCGTTACAGAAACTCTCCGATGCGTTCGCAGCGGGCGTGCATGAGGGATTGGTGAAACACGGTTTGGCCGCCAAAGACAGCGCGGTTCATCCGTTCGCCACGCCGCGCCGTTTGGCGGTTTTGGTGGAGGGGGTGCGTACGCAGGCCAATGACGTACAAAAGCGCGACAAAGTACTGCCGGTATCGGTTGCCTTAACTGCAGATGGTCAGGCAAGTCCATCTTTGCTCAAAAAGCTCACGGCGATGGGATTTGCGGATAAAACACCGGCTGATTTGGAAATCGAAAACGACGGCAAACAGGATATTTTTTACCTCAGTCACACGCAAAAAGGTGCTTCTTTGGCCGAGGCGTTACAAGGCATTTTGACCGAAGCCGCAGCGAAGCTGCCGATTCCGAAAGTGATGACCTATCAAATTCACCCCGGCACGACTGCGCAGCATGATGTGCAATTCGTGCGCCCAGTCAAACGCCTGCTGGCATTGTACGGCGCGGATGTGTTGCCGGTAACGGCGTTTGGCGTGAAAGCCGACCGTTTGACCGATGGTCATCGTTTTTTGGGTAAAACCGCAATCAATATTCCAAACGCCCATGAGTACGCGCACATCCTGCGTACTGAAGGTATGGTCGAGCCGGATTATAAAGTACGTCGTGAAAGCATTTATGAGCAGTTGAAAAACAAAGCGGGCGCGTACCAAGTCATCATGCCTGAAGCACTACTGGATGAAGTTACCTCACTCACCGAATATCCGGTGGTATATAAGGCTGAGTTTGAAAAAGAATTCCTCGCCGTCCCGCAGGAATGTCTGATTTTGACCATGCAGACCAATCAAAAATACTTTGCTATGACCGATGCCAAAGGGGCACTGGTCAACGAATTTTTGGTTGTGTCCAACCTGTTGACCGACAATCCGGTTGAGATCATCGAGGGGAACGCACGCGTGGTGCGTCCGCGCCTGGCTGATGCGCAGTTTTTCTTTGAACAGGATAAAAAACACAGTTTGGACGACATGGTGGCTAAGTTGCAAAACGTTGTATACCACAATAAGCTCGGCTCACAAGGCGCGCGCGTGGCGCGTGTGCAGGCAATTGCCGCGTATCTGGCGCAGCATTTGAATGCGAATATGGACGATGCGAAGCGAGCTGCCTACATCGCCAAAGCCGATTTGGTCAGCGATATGGTCGGCGAATTTCCTGAACTGCAAGGTGTGATGGGGCGTTACTACGCCACGCATCACGGTGAAAAATCTGATGTGGCCGCCGCTTGCGCCGAGCACTATCAGCCGCGCTTTGCTGGTGACGAGTTGCCTGTGACACAAATCGGCTTGATCGGTGCGATTGCCGACAAGCTTGAAACGTTGGTGGGTATTTGGGGCATCGGCCTGCAACCAACGGGTGAAAAAGATCCGTTCGCTTTGCGTCGTCATGCCTTGGGCGTGGTGCGTATGCTGGTGGAAAAACAATTGCCATTGTCATTGCATGCGACGCTCAATCATGCGCAAGTACAGTTCGCCGACAATGCTCAGGTGAAAAACAGCGTGGCCGAGGTCAAAGCATTTATGCTCGATCGTCTGCGTGGCTTGCTCAAAGACAAAGGTTACGCACCCGCGCAAATCGAAGCGGTACTGGCGAACAATCCTGACGATTTGTCCGAGGTCATGGACAAACTGCAAGCGGTACAAAGCTTCGCGGTGCTGCCGGAGGCGCAAGACTTGGCGGCAGCGAACAAACGTTGCGTCAATATTTTGCGTAAAGCGGCGGAGAAAAACGAAGCTGTTGCTGCGAGTTTGAGCAGCGAATTATTGACCGAAACTGCCGAGCAAAGCCTTGCCAAAGCCATGAACGACGTGCGCCCGACTGTAGAATCTGCGTTAGCGCAGCGTGATTATGCGGGTGGATTGAGCGCATTGGCACGTTTGCGCGAGCCAGTTGATGCGTTTTTTGCCGATGTCATGGTGATGGCGGATGATGCGGCGGTGCGTGCGAACCGTTTAAAATTGTTGCAAGAATTGGCGCACTTGATGAACGGTGTGGCAGATATTTCACAACTAGCCGTATAAAAGGGCGAGGTTAAACCGTTATGGGTGCACAAAAGATCGAGCCGAAAGATGAGAAATTAATCATCCTATCACGCGATGGGGTGATTAATGAGTATCGAGGTGTGATTGCAGAGCCGGATGATTGGGTGGCGATTGAAGGGAGTTTGGAAGCTCTGGCGCAACTCAATCGTGCCGGTTTTCGAGTGGTTGTCGCAACCAATCAGCCAGGCGTTATGAAGGGTTTGATTACGGTATCGCAGCTGAATGCGGTCAATCAGAAAATGGATGATGAAATCATTGCGGCGGGCGGTCAGCTCGAAGCCATTTTCTTTTGTCCCCATACGCCCGAAGCGGGATGCAGTTGCCGCAAACCCTCTCCAACGATGCTCAATGATATTGCCGATCGGTTCAATGTGCGGTTAAAAGATGTGGTTTACGTTGGTGATACCCTGAATGATATGCTGGCCGCACATGCAGCAGGCTGTCAGCCGTATTTGGTTTTGACCGGTAAGGGCGGGGAAACTTATGCGGATGCTACGATACCAACCGAATGTCATGTTCGGGTTAACCTTGCTGCCGTGGTAAGGGAGTTGGTCGGGCGAGTGTAGTTGAATATCGAACATACAGCTTGAAGCAAGTAAGTCGTATTCATTTTGTTACAAAAATACCGACTTGTATATTATAAGATGCACGATTAATGGATACGAAGGTAAACGTTCAATCCTTTTGCTGATAGAATTAAAAAAGCCCGTGATTTCGGGCGAGAACGCATGGTTATGCTTTTCTCCTATTGGGTGAGCAATTGCGTTTCTCTATTGATCGGTCCCGTTCTTTCATGTTGAATTCAATAATTGAGGTTTGTGTGAAAAAAATCTTTTGGTTCTGGCTGGCTTTATTTTTGTCCGTTGGTTTAGCCGCGTGTTCATCCTTAAATTTTGATTCGGCACAGCAAGTTGCACCGGGTGATATGAAGGTGGTTTTGCTCAATACGATAGATAGTAAAGCGCCCAAGGCCAAAGAGTCTGTTAAGCCGTTTTACTATGGGGATATGGTGTATGCCTATATGACTTTGGGCTGGAATCAAAACACGCAAGCGAAAAATATCCATGTCAAGTGGCGCAATGCGGCGGGTGCTGTAATGGCGGATCAGGATCGCTCACCTAAGTTTGCTCAAGATCCTCACCATGTGTGGTTTTGGGTGAATACGGCGCAGCTGGGTAAAGGTGCGGCATCTGTTGAGATTGCTGTGGATGGTCAGGCTAAAGTAATTCCTTTCGATATTGTAGACGCGAAGCCATTGGAGAAAAAAACACCTTGGTATAAGCGTTTATTTAAGCGCAGTCAAATGGATTAATTTGTATTAGTGATGTTTTGATGTGCAATATTTGTATCAATTAAGGTTAAGGATGAGGGTTATGAAACGAAATGATGGACAATCCCTCAATGAGGTTAGTGGAGGCTACTTTTTATGCTAAGAGTTCAACAATTAAAGTGGATAAAGACCGTGATCGCAGGTGCGATGTGTCTGATGTCCGTGACGGCTCTTGCGGACGTGGTTGATGATTTGATTAATGATGCGTTTCAAAATTATCCCGGTATTAAATCAAAACAAATGTCACAAAAATCGGCAGAAAAGGAGGTTTTAGCTTCTAAGCTTAATTTCCTCCCAGCGGTTACTGTGTCTGCGCAGCCAATGACGCGTAATTATGGTGATGGGGTTACTGCAGCCAATCGTTCTTCTGATCCGGTCACGGTGATTTCTGTCAAGCAGCACTTGTTGGGCGGTGGTTTGTACTCGCGCTTGCAAATGAGCAAGGCCAAAAAAGGCATGGCTGACTGGGCTGTTGAGGAATCTCGACGCGATGTAGCTGTTCGTGTGGTCAACGCGTATTCTCAATGGTATGCTGCTCACCGAAAACTACAAGCCGCCAATGAAAGTGTGATTGCGCACCAGAAGTTTACCGACTTGATTACCCGTCGAGCCAACTCAGGTGTGTCTACGCAAAGTGAAGTGAACCAGAGTTTGTCGCGTTTGGGTCAGGCTCGAGCAGAGCAGGCGACCTATCGTTCCGCAGAGTTTTCAGCTTTGGTTGCACTCAATCAATTGGTTGGTCGACAATTGGATCGAAATACATTAAATGCCGGTGTGATTGCCGATACTAAATTACCGAACGATATTATTGCTCAGGCACTCGCTGTCAGTCCGACCATTCATCGTCTGCAGTACACCGCACAAGCAGCAGAGCACCAAGCCAGCATGACCAAGGCGCAGGCTTATCCATCTATCGCGCTCAAAGCAGAGAGAACGATTAACAGTATGACCTCCAAGAATTATGGCACGCATGATTCAATAGGGATTGTGGCAGAATACAGCACCAGTAATGGTTTTGCGACCTTGGTACAAGGCAGCGCTGCTAGCGATCAGTATAAGGCCGCTCTATTGGATGTTGATACAGCCAGAAGAGATTTAGTGGTTCAAATTAATCAAGATGTGAGCGAGTATGAATTTGCCAAAGTGCGTCGAGATTCTTTGGCCAGAACCGTTCAGTTAACTCAAGAAGTTAGCGAATCATACGATCGGCTGTTTCGCGTGGGCAAACGCTCTTGGTTAGATTTGCTGAACTCAGTGAGGGAGAGAACCCAGACATTAAACAGTTTGGCAGACGTGGAGGCTTCATTATTGGCTTCCAGTCGACGACTTAAAATATATACGACATTACAAGGTTCAGACGAGGATACAAAATAATGACAACATCAGTACAGCCATCTGATCGCCCAGTAACACCAGGCGTTGCTTCCAGAGTTTCGACAGAGGCTTCAGTAGCACAAGCACCCCAAGTAGATCAAAAAAATTCATTTATGTGGGCATTGGCTCAAGCTGCACGGTTGCAAGGTACAGAGATTGATCGTTTGCGATTGCATGCAGTTACCAGCGAGCATTTAGATCAAATCAATAACGTTGAAACAGGGCTGCACGATTGGAAAAAAGTTCTGGAAGGTGTGGCTGATAAGCTGGATATTCAACTGGACTCTCCAACCAAACATCCCGATGTTGCGCGGTTGCCTGCAATTGTATGGCATCCAGAGCAGGGGTGGCTTTTGGTTCGTCACAAGGCGGCATCCGGTAGCTGGGTGGTTCAGAATTACCTCGAGCAATGGACGGAGTTTCCAGAAGCGACTGAGTTCAATTGTATTCGAATGCATTTTGCCAATGAACGTGAAAAGATGTCGGATCGACCCGCTTTTCAATTGTTTAAAGATGTCTTTATGGCACATCGTAAGCCTTTATATGAGGCAGCGATTGCGACCTTGCTGATTAGCTTTGTTCAAGTCGCCATCTCGATGTATTCCATGCAGGTTTATGATCGTGTTATTCCAACCAAGGCGTTCTCAACACTTGCTGTGTTAACAACAGGTGTTTTATTAGCGATGTTGTTTGATTTTGTTCTTAAACACGTGCGTTCCCATTTGACCGATGAGAATCTGATGGATGTGGATAGTAAATTATCTCGAGAAATTTACGCACGTTTGCTTAAAGTACGTTTGGATCAATTGCCTAACTCCCTTGGTTCTTTGAGTGCGCAAATTCGTGGTTATGAGAGTATTCGCGCGTTCATGTCGTCCAGCACGTTGTACTTCTTGGTGGATATGCCGATCGGGGTGATTATGTTGATCATTATCTCCTTGATTGCATCTCCTTGGGTCGTTTTACCGATCGTTTTGTTTCTGATTATTGGTATCTCTATGGGGTTCGCAACCAATAAAAAAATTGAGGAATTGTCCAAAGAAACCATCATGTTGGGTAATCGCAAAATGGGTCAACTGGTTGAAACCATTGAAGGTGCGGAAACCATTAAGGCAGGTGGTGGCGGATGGAATATGCTGTCCAAATGGATTGATTTGAATGATGTGAGTATTCAACAAGAAACCAAATTGCGACAAGTAAGCGAATTTGGCACCCATATCATTTCCTCTTTACAGCAGGCTACTTACATAGCTGTCATTGCGATTGGTGCCTATTTAATTACTGAGGGTCATATGTCTATGGGTAGTTTGATCGCCGCATCGATCCTCAGCTCTCGAGTGACCGCACCTGTTGCGATGCTGTACCAAATTTTGCTGCGCTACGGTGGAGCGAAGGGTGCTCTGGATGGCATTGAAATGGTATATCGTCTGCAAATGGATAACAGCAATGCAGATAGAGTTATTCTGCTTGATAAAGTACATGGTAAATATCAGTTGGAAGACGTGCGTTTTGCTTACCAAAACTCACCCAATAGTGTACATATTCCAAGTTTAAATATTGCGGCTGGTCAAAAGGTTGGCGTTTTAGGGGCGATCGGTTCAGGTAAGTCCACTTTGCTGCGCTTGCTCTCAGGGATGTATCAGCCATTGACCGGTAAGGTTTTGCTTGATGGTGTTGACATGGGGCATATCTCACGTCAAATTCTGAGTGAGCAAATTGGCTATTTGCAACAAGATCACCGCCTGTTTAATGGCTCTTTACGTGAAAATTTATTGATAGGTACAGTTGATCCAGGTGATGCTGTGATTCAAGCCGCCGCTGAAAAAACCGGTTTGGCGCAAGCAATTGCGAGTCATCCGAAAGGTTTGGAACTGCCGATTGCCGAAGGTGGTCGAGGTTTATCCGGTGGTCAAAAACAATTGGTCGCGTTGACACGTTTATTGATTAGCAAACCTTCGGTTTGGCTTTTGGATGAGCCGACCGCATCAATGGATCAGCAGACCGCAGATCGTTGTATGCACGCATTGCGCCAGTCCATCCGTCCGGAGCACACTTTGGTTTTGGTCACACATAACCTACAATTACTTGCATTTGTGGATCGTTTGATTGTGGTGGCGAATAATCGTATTGTCATGGATGGTCCAAAAAATGAAGTGATTGCTCGACTAAAAGGTGCGCAGCAGGGTTCGCCAAATGCAGCTCAGCCCGCAGCAAGAGCAACTCCACCGGCAACACAGACAGTGAACCCAGTGCAACCAACCGTTGTGGTTAATAAACCGACAGTGACGCGCGCCAGCCCAGGCGTAAGTGTGCAGGTACAAACAGCTTCAGGTGAGATTTCGGATATCAGCCCGTCAGAAAATGTAGCTGGCTCAACGATTTCACCGCCAAATACGCCTCGTACGACATCGCAAGAGTGAATGAAGCGGATAAAAAGCATATCAATCATAGATTGAAATAAATAGTTTAGGAATTTGAATAATGAATGTATTACTACGATTGTTAGGGGCGGACTCGAAAGGGTCTGTAAAAAATGCCCGAGTTGTGTTGAGGGTTTCGGTTATTGCCTTTATAGCGCTATTTTTGTGGGCGGCATTCACGAAAATTGATAAAACCATTACAGCGCCAGGTCAAGTGATTGCAAGTGACCGAACTCAGTTGGTACAAAGTGCGGATGGTGGTGTATTGAAAGAATTGCGGGTTAAAGAAGGCGATCGTGTGGAAAAAGGTCAAGTCGTCGCTGTTCTCGAAAAAGAGCGCGCCACAGCAGCCTATTCGGATGCTTTGGGTAAAGTAAGTGCTTTGCGCATGACCGTGGCTCGCTTGCAAGCTGAGGTTATGGGTAGACCCTTTATCATTGATCCAGCATTACAAGTCGCGTATCCAGAATTGGCCAATGTACAAAAGCAGCTATATCTACAACGCCGCCAAAGTCTGAATCAACAAGTGGCTCAGTTGCGTACCAGCTTGGCTCTTGCTCAGTCGGAAGTTCGTATGAATGAACCATTGGTCAAAACCGGTGATGTCAGTCAGGCTGAACTATTGCGTATGAAACGTGCTGCCAATGAAATACAACTGCAAATTACCGGTACGCGTAATAAGTATCTACAAGACGCCAATACCGAACTGAATAAAGCCAGTGAAGACTTGAGCACTCAAGAGCAAACCTTGGCAGATCGCACGCAGGTATTGTCACACACCGACTTGATTGCACCGGAAACAGGCTATGTGAAAAACATCAAAGTAACCACTTTGGGCGGCGTTTTGCGTCCGGGTGAAGAGGTGTTGGAAATCTTGCCAACGGATAGCGCACTCATTGTAGAAGCCAAAGTGATGCCTGCCGATATGGCCAGCGTACATGACAGCATGCCGGCGCGTGTGAAATTAGATGCCTATGACTACTCCATTTTTGGCACGATGGACGGTAAAGTCATATACATCAGTCCCGACGCGCTCAATGAAGAGCCGCAAAACTTGCGTCAAGGTCAATCACCGATCTACTACCGAGTTCGTGTTCAGATTGAAGGGGCTCACTTAAAGAGCAAAACGGGAGAAAAAATTCAAGTGCGTCCAGGTATGACTGCGCAAGTTGATCTGATGGGCGATAAACGTACTGTATTGTCGTACATCACCAAGCCAATCAGCAAAACTTTGACTGAATCAACGTCGCAGAAATAAACTGGTATATTGAAATAAACCCCCATCTGAACCTGTTCAAATGGGGGTTTTTTATTGAGATCGATGCCCCATCCCAAGTCAACTGAATTGACTCAAAATCCCTATAAAATACAAGGCAATCTCAATTTTTCATAATTTGAAATAAATTATTCGATATATGAAAAAAACCTATTATTTTCAATATTTAACCAAAATTCTGTTAAAAACCCTTGCGCCAACGAACAGGCTTGCGTATTATTCAATTAATTAAGGTCTTATATAAGACATAAGATATTTTGGTCGTCCGAATCGGTAAAAAACCTTCTGGTTTTGAGCTATTTTTGGGTTTGTTTTTTATTTAAAGGAGTCTCTCATGGCAACTCGTGCAGAACAAATTGCAGCATTAGAAAAAGACTGGGCGGAAAATCCGCGCTGGAAATTGGTCAAACGTGGTTACAGCGCAGAAGACGTAGTACGTCTGCGTGGTAGCTTGCA
>CAYZVI010000014.1:0-18318 GCA_964481695.1 uncultured Hydromonas sp.
CAGATTTACAGTCTGCTGCCATTAACCACTCGGCCACCTCTCCTGTAAGAGAATGTAATTATGAATAGGATAGCAATCTTTGTCAACTGCTTTTATTCAGGTTCTCAGTTTTTACTGCTTATGTGTGTGGTTTTTAACCTATAATCTCGCCGTTTCTCTTATTTTTTAAGCTTTTGGCATCTTTAATGGATCGTTATGCTTTCTCCTAAACGTATTTTGTTGGCTTTTTCTTACACGGTGAAAGGCTTGCGCAGCGCTTGGCGCACTGAAGCCGCGTTCCGTGATGATGTTTTGTTGGTGATTTTGGTGCAGCTATTGTGTTTGTGGTTTCAACCGCCTTTATGGCTATGGTTGCTATTTGGTTTAACCAATGCATTATTGCTCGTTACAGAATTATTAAACACAGGATTGGAATACATTGCCGATCATATCAGCACCGATACACACAGTTTGCTGGGTAGCGCCAAGGATGTGGGCAGTGCGGCGGTGTTTGTCCTGCTTTTTTTCAATTCCTTGCTGCTGGGTGTAATCGCATATCTGCATTGGTTTGATTAATCAACTCATCATCAATGTAAAAACGCAGCTCATGGCTGCGTTTTTAATGCCTCATCCCAAACTATTACAAAATGTACTGTGTGAGATTTTCGTCTTCGATCAATTCGCCCAAGCGTTCTTCGACAAAGGCCGCGTCGATGGTGACGGTTTTGCCGCTGTATTCGTGCGCCTTGTAGGAGACTTCTTCGAGCAGCTTTTCCATCACGGTATGCAGGCGGCGCGCGCCGATGTTTTCGGAGCGTTCGTTGACCTGACAAGCCATTTCGGCCAAACGTTGAACACCCGCATCGGTGAATTCGAGCGTGACGTCCTCGACCGCCATCAGCGCGGCGTATTGGCGCGTCAGGCAGGCGTCGGTTCCGGTCAGAATCGCGCTGAAATCCTCTACTGACAATGAACTGAGCTCGACGCGAATCGGGAATCGCCCTTGCAATTCGGGAATCAAATCGCTCGGTTTAGACAGGCTGAATGCGCCCGAAGCGACGAACAGAATATGATCGGTTTTGACCAAACCGTATTTAGTTGAAACGGTTGTGCCTTCTACCAATGGCAGCAGATCACGCTGCACACCCTGACGCGAGACTTCGCCCGAATGTCCGCTCTCGCGGCTGCAAATCTTATCAATCTCATCAATAAATACGATGCCGGTTTGCTCCACCGCTTCGAGCGCATCGCGGCGCACGTCTTCTTCGTTAATCATTTTATCGGCTTCTTCATCGACCAAAAGTCGCATGGCTTCCTTGACCTTCATTTTCTTTTTGGTCGTTTGGTTTTTGCCGATGTTGACGAACATGGTACGGATTTGATCAGCCATTTCTTCCATGCCCGGGGGACTCATGACGTCAAACTGTGTGCCGCCTTGCGCGACGTCGATCTCAATTTCGGTTTCATCCAGATCGCCTTCGCGCAGTTTTTTGCGGAATTTTTGCCGTGCCACGCCGTCTTGATCGGCGCGGGAATATTCGCCCGTGGTCACTTCACGCGCAGGCGGTAGCAGGCAGTCGAGTACGCGGTCTTCGGCGGCGTCTTGTGCACGGCTTTTCATCAGCTTGGCGGCGTCGGAGCGGGCGTTTTTCACTGCCACTTCGGTCAAATCCTTGACGATGGATTCCACATCTTTACCGACATAGCCGACTTCGGTGAATTTGGTCGCCTCGACCTTGATGAACGGCGCACCGGCCAGACGCGCCAGACGACGGGCAATTTCGGTTTTACCCACACCCGTCGGCCCCATCATAAGGATGTTTTTCGGTGTGACTTCAATACGTAAGGCCTCGGGCAGTTGGCTGCGACGCCAACGATTACGCATGGCCAAGGCCACGGCTTTTTTTGCATCTTTTTGCCCAACGATGTGTTTGTCCAGTTCCGAGACGATTTCTTGCGGGGTCATATTGAATGCGGCGGGATGATTCATATCCGTTCTCTTTTATAAAGTTTCGATGGTGTGGTTTTGGTTGGTGTAGATGCAAATATCGCCAGCGATTTCGAGCGATTTTTTCACAACGACTTCGGGCGCCAGCTCTGTATTGTGCAACAAAGCCAAGGCCGCCGACTGCGCAAATGCACCACCCGAGCCAATCGCAATCAGGCCGTGTTCCGGCTCGAGTACGTCGCCGTTGCCGGTGATGATGAGCGAGGCGGTGTGGTCGGCCACGGCGAGCATGGCTTCGAGTCGGCGCAGCACGCGATCGGTGCGCCAGTCTTTAGTCAGGTCAATCGCGGCGCGCGTGAGGTGGCCGTTGTGCTTTTCAAGCTTGGCTTCAAAACGTTCAAATAGGGTGAAGGCGTCCGCCGTCGCGCCGGCGAATCCGGCGAGCACTTTGCCGTTGTAGAGTTTGCGCACTTTACGCGCCGAACCTTTGACGATGGTGTTGCCGAGCGTGACTTGACCGTCACCGCCAATGGCGACCTGATTGCCGCGACGCACCGAGACGATGGTGGTTCCGTGATATTGTTCCATGAGAGCCTCTGAGGTTGATGCAGACATCGAATTGTCTGAGCGAATACTCGGTATTTCGGGGTGATTTGATAAAAAACAAGGGTGCTGTTTTCAGCACCCTGTGTTTTGACTTTTTTCAAGCAATATCGATTAATCACCGTACATCTTTTGAATTTTTTCACGGCGTTGTTGCGCTTCGAGCGACAAAGTTGCAGTCGGGCGCGCCAACAGGCGGCCCAAACCAATCGGCTCGCCAGTTTCTTCGCACCAGCCATAATCGCCCGATTCCACGCGCTCGAGCGCCTGACCTACTTTTTTCAACAGTTTGCGTTCACGATCACGCGTACGCAGCTCTAATGCGTGCTCTTCCTCAATCGTTGCGCGATCAGCCGGATCGGGAATGACTTCGTTATCACGCAGATGCTCTGTGGTTTCATCCGCATTGCTCAAAATTTCTTCTTGCATCTCCAACAAACGTTCTTTGAAAAAAGCCAGTTGCGCTTCATTCATGTAATCTTTCGCCGGCATTTTGAGCAATTGCGCCTCAGTCAAGCCGCCTTTTTTTGCTACCATCTGCTGTTCTCCTACTTACCTAATTTAAATCTCACACTGCAATAACTCAGAGCGCAAAGCCTCT
Organism: uncultured Hydromonas sp.; assembly: GCA_964481695.1. Taxonomy (GTDB): domain Bacteria; phylum Pseudomonadota; class Gammaproteobacteria; order Burkholderiales; family Burkholderiaceae; genus CTSOIL-112. The sequence goes on from CAYZVI010000014.1 coordinate 3,132, forward strand.
TCGTCTAAATGATCGCCCAGAATCCAAAATTCGCTTTCCGACTGATCCGACCACCCATCCTGATCTGCGAATCCCATCATCCATAAATGGCAAAGACTGCTCACCACAAACGGCGCTGGCGCATTTTGCATGCGAATAACCGCGCTCACACGCGCCCATTGATGGCTGTATTTTTGCCGCCAACGACTCAACAAAGAACTTACTTTCGCAGAATCCAGCGTGCCTGAAGTGGATAAATATACCACTTTATTCGCATCCCATGCAGCTAAATCGTCTCTTTTAGCTGATGATATCGATACCAGAGCTGATTTATGATACGAATTTAAGCATTGAAGCAATGCCTCTTCATTTACCTGCGCATCGTGAATCCAGCGCGCATTGGGGTTAAACGCACGCATTTGTATCAGATAGTCCGTAGCGGCACTTGCTGCACCATACGTCACCACTCGATCAATGACCAACCAACGTGACGCATCCGGCCGATGCAGAATCTGCTCCCAATCTCGCTTGCCTTGCAACAATCCTGTGGTGTGATCCAAATACGCGCCTATAGCGGGCAGATTCAATAAAGCCCATTGCGCCCACACGACCGGACTGGTTCGGCACGGCAACATCACAACGATTTGCTTGATATCCTGTTGATATGAATTTTCGATTGCGCCTTGTAGCACCTTAACCCACAACTCACTCGGCCACAAGTCCACTTTGATCACATCGCACATTAGACCCGACAGAGCATACGCGCTGTCAGGATGTGCCAAAATTTTGACCTCTCGATTAACATGCGCCTGCGCCAAAGCACGCGCCCAGCGTGGCACTTGGCTTGCTGCGTCGGCATCTGGTTGCATATCAAACCAGAATGAAACGGCAACGCCCGCCGTTGCAGACACAAGCTCATTCGATATGCCAGACAAAGAGGTCTGGAGGGATACAAAATCTGACACGCGTTACCTCTGCTGTTATTTTTTAATCATTCCGGAATAGCAAACACCCCTTGCTGTTGCATCAGCGGTCATGGTACACCCATTGTCGCTCGATGATGCCACGAATCACATGCAAGCGACGGTGGAAAAAGTGATCTGCACCCGCCACCACGGTCACAGGTAATTCTTGTGGTTCAGCCCAGCGCAGCACCTCATTGAGCGTAATTGTTTCATCCAACTCACCATGAATTACGATGGTATCAGCCGGCACGTTATCCACCGGCCATTTGCCCGCGGCTGTACCGACAAACACCATGCGTTCGACCGTTTGCCCTTGCGCCACCAAGCGCGGCGCCACGCGCGACTGCACCAGTGTGCCAAAGGAAAAACCAGCCAAAACGACTGCACCGTGCTGATCAAACTGCTGTCGCGCCCATTCAATCACGGTTAGCGTGTCGTCGGTTTCACCGTTGCCCGCATCGTGCGTACCTGCGCTTTGCCCTACGCCGCGAAAATTAAAACGCACCGTGATATAGCCCAGCCCGCTGAAGGTTTTCGCCAATGTCTGCGCGACCTTATTGTCCATCGTACCACCAAACAACGGATGCGGATGCGCGACAATCGCCAAGCCACGCGCGACCGGCTGTGTTTCACTCAGCTGCGGCATATCAACCTGCACTTCAATTGCGCCCACATGACCGGCGACCAAAAAACGCTCTACTTTAGGATTCAGCTTCACCATATTCATTCCATGTCGCTAACCAATAAACGCTCAACCACACGCCCATTTTGCAAATGCTCGGTCAAAATCTCGTCCAGGTCACTGTTATCAACGTACTGGTACCAGACGTTATCTGGGTACACCACGCACACAGGCCCATTGGCGCAACGATCCAAGCAGCCCGCTTTATTGATGCGTACTTTGCCTTTGCCGAGCAAACCCATGCCGTGCGCGCGCCCTTTAATGTAATCGAGTGCATCCAATGCACCATGTCGCGCGCAATCGCCACGCTCATCGTTCGGCGCACGCTCATTGGTACAGAAAAATATATGATGTTTGTAATACCCTTGTTTGGGTTGATTCTCCGCAGACATCGACTATCCTTTTTCATCAAAATCGTTATTATTCAAACCGATTCAAACCGCAAGCCATGCGCTTGTTTTATAATCGGGCATCCCATTCACACCCAATCAAACGCTCGCTGCTATGCCCTACGCACCACTTGAACTAACCCGAATGAAAGACTGGTGGAGCCACCACAGCGCGGCACGCAGCGCCTTGTCAATCAAATACCTGTCCGAGTGTGATTCGACCAATGCGCAATTATACCGAAGCCCCAGCCAACATCATACCCTGCTGGTGGCGGAAACCCAAATCCAAGGACGCGGGCAGTTTGAGCGTGTTTGGCGCAGCCAGTCGGGCGATCTCATTTTTTCACTCGGACTTCGTTTACCCATAGACAAAATCCCCGCGCTGTCCATCCGTGTGGGCTTGGCTCTGGCACAGACTTTGAATGCATACGGTTACCACATACAACTCAAATGGCCGAATGACGTGATCGGCGATACCGGCACACACAAAGGCAAACTCGCCGGCATTTTGGTGCAAACCAACCCAAGCGAGCACAGTGCCACACGTTGGGTAGTGATTGGCGTGGGATTGAACGTTGCTTCGCGCCTCCATGAGTCCATGGACGACACCACACCATCGGCATTCCCACCCATTGGACTGGCGCAACTTGATTCTGCATGGCAAATTCAGCACTTACCGACTGGTGCACGCGAAACACTACTGATGCGACTGGTCGATGCGATATTGCTGCAAATCGAAGCAGCACACACACTGCCCGATCCGCAACTGACGCAGCACTGGAATGCTTACGATGTATGGCAGCAGCAGAGCGTGCAATGGAGCGAAAATGGCACTGTTGATACCGCCATGAACTTACCCTATGGCGCAGCACAGGGGATTAATGAATGGGGAGCATACCGCATTCGCTCCGCCGCAGACAATGCAATCATCACCCTCAACAGCGGGCAAATTCGCGCCTATCATCCGATTGACCTGATTAATCCGATTGACGAGCCAACGCCATGAGCACACCCACCCTACTCCTCATTGACGTCGGCAACAGCCGTATTAAATACTGGTTCCACCACGCCGACGACCATCCGCTTGCGCCCGACAGCGAGCTATCAGCTTTAGCGCATTCCGGCAATTTACCCGCAGACGAGTTACGCACCCTGTGGGAACACGACGCCCTGCGCTATGGCACTCCTGCTGAAATTCGCATCAGCCACGTTGCCGCGCAGGACTTTTACGAGCACATCGTCGCGCTGTGTGCACAAATGTGGCCCGACGCACCGCTGCGTCGAATTCGTCCTCGTGCGCAGCATCCACATCTGAACCTCGGTTACGATGCAACACAAATGGGCAGCGACCGCTATGCGCAAATTTTAGGTGCGCAGCGCATCTGTCATACGCACGATCATCTGATCATCAGCGCCGGTACCGCACTGACCGTGGATGGCGTGAAAGCCGGTGGCACACACATCGGCGGCATCATCAGCGCGGGCTTGCGCCTCATGCGCACTGCACTGCATCGCTACACCGCACAGTTGCCGTTGGATGGCGGGGAAATGTCATTGCATCAAGCGCCAAACAATACGCGCGATGCACTCGCCAGCGGCGTCATGCTCTCCGCATCTGGCGCTGTAACGCAATTTATTGCTCAGTACGAATTAAACGGCGCTTCATCGGCAAATACACCGCATTTGCTCTTTTGCGGAGGAGATGCGCTGGAGTTGATGCACCATTGTCAGCAAACATCCGAATTGGCAGCATTACCTATGCACCATGCGCCCGCCTTGTGTTTGCTCGGGCTGCTCGAAATGTCCGAAATTTAGAGCTCAATCCATTAAAAAGCCGCGATCATCGCGGCTTTTATCTTTTATTTCACATGATCGGCTAAAAACACCATCGCGGTTGCCAAGGCATTATTGACGGCATGCATCACAATCGGCGTGAATAGCGATTGGGTTCGCATACGCGCCAAGCCAAGCACCATACCGAGTACAAAAATCTGCGTCAGTTCGTACACATTGTATTGCCCATGCAATACGGTAAATAAAGCACTACTCAACAGCACCGCTGGCCATGCACCCAGACTGCGCTCAAAGCCTCCATACACAAAACCACGAAATACCATTTCTTCAAAAATGGGGGCAATCACCGCGACACTCAACACCATCCAGATCGGCGAGCGCGTCAGCACCAACTCATCCATAAAGCCGGACTCAGTCCAGCCCAGCGTTTTGTGCAAAATTCCCATGGCAAATACAGACAACAAGCAGAGAATCACCCACAACACCACACGACCAAAGCCCACGCCGCGCCACGCCATGTAGTCGCGCCAAACACTTCCGCGTTTGCTTTTTACCATCAAAATAATCAGTGGCAAACTCAGTAAATTAACGACCAGCGCCACCAAGATCATGTGCTCCGTACTGCCAAGCATCTCGCGCGCGCCATTGATATTCATCGGCAACTTCATCCAATGCGCATATCCGAGCAACACCACAAGCGTCAATACCGCCTGAGTCGCAATCAGATACACGCCAAACCATACACAGGTCATCCAGAAGCCCCAGCGCTGCGGCCTTGCCAAAGCAGAACTATTTGAACCGTTCATCTACTCACCCTTCTAAAATCTTTCACCTACTTCATGCGCGACACAACTCGAGTACTCCTCAAGCACGATACTCAGCCCACACCACGACACTACGCTCTGAGATGGTCGCCGAGAGTGTTTGCGCTACAGCGACGCCACCGGTTTCCAAAGAAGCCAGCAGAGCACTCGAATCCACACATTTTTGCCAATAGCTATTGTCTCGATTAGGAGGCAAACGCAAAGTCAACGGCGTTGATTGCGCATTAAACCACACCAAAATCCTGCCTGTCAGTCGAGAGTCCGTTGACACAGGGGCAAACAACTTCAGCCCGATGTGTTGACGATGCACATCATGCCAATGAGCATCCTGCATCGGCTCAGCCAACTCCGTCCACCAGCGCGCATCCGACCAATCAGGGTGTGTCACATTTTTACCGGTCAGCCAATTCAACTGATGTAAGGCTGGAACTTGCGCACGCAAACGCGCCAAATCACCGACAAAACGACTTAAATGGTGATTCGCATGCGCCCAATCCAACCATGTGATCGCATTGTCCTGTGCATAGGCATTATTGTTGCCTTGTTGCGTGCGTCCAAAATCATCACCTGCCATCAGCATCGGCGTACCGCGCGAGAGCATCAGCGTAGCCAACAGTGCCGACACATCACGGCGACGCAATTGCTCAATTGCCTCGTCGGCCACACCCTCAACGCCGTAATTCCAGCTCAGATTCTCGCCGTGACCATCGCGATTGTTTTCGCCATTGAGAAGATTGTGTTTGTGCTCGTAGCAGGTAATATCACGCAGCGACATGCCATCGTGTGCCGCAATAAAATTCACGCTGCGCGTGTGAGGGCTGTTGTGCGCAAACAAATCACTCGAGCCGCTCACACGCGTGGCAAACTCACCCAAGACACCATGATCTCCGCGCCAAAAACGTCGCACCGCGTCACGATAGCGATCATTCCACTCCAACCACTGACCGCTGAATCGCCCTAATTGATAGCCACCATAACCAATATCCCACGGCTCGGCAATCAACCAAACGTGTGAGAGTATCGGGTCATTTTCGATCGCTTGTAGCAATGGCGCATCCGTGTGAAAACCCTGTGCGTCACGCCCCAACACTGGCGCCAAATCAAAGCGGAAACCGGCAACGCCAAACTGCGTCACCCAGTAGCGCAAAGTATCCAAACAAAAGCGCTGTACACCGGCTTGCGCACAGTCCAAGGTATTACCGCAGCCGGCATCATTACTCAGACGCTCCTTTTGCTGCACTTCGTCCCAATAACGGCGGTAATAGTAACGCTCATCCAAGCCACGCAGGGACACCGTTGGCCCATGTTCATCACTCTCTGCAGTGTGGTTAAACACCACATCCAAAATCACACGAATGCCGTTTTCATACAGCACGCGAACCGTCTCGCGCAGCTCCGCCTCACCCCCCGGACACAGACGCGGATCCAGAGCCATCATACCGACCGGATTGTAGCCCCACGCGTTGCGCAGTCCGAGTGGCGGCAGATGGCGCTCATCCATCCACGCCGCAATCGGCATCAGTTCAACCGCATCCACGCCCACCTGTTTGAAATGCGTCAGCACACACGGCTCGCGCAACGCAGCAATCGTACCGCGTACCGATTCAGGCACATCGGGGTGTAGTTGCGTCAGCGCCTTGACCGAAACCTCATAAATAAATTTCGGTGCACCATGCGCAGAAGCGGAGTCCAAATCGGCCAACCATGCGGGTACGCGCTGTTCGGACTCAACATTGAAAATGGCTTTAGGAACCAAAGGTGCGGTATCAATACTGTTTGAACGCGGTGCGCTTAAATCAGGATGGTATTGAAATGGCGCAGAGATGCGCTTGGCATAGGGATCCAGCAATAATTTGTTCGGATCAAACCACAATCCGCGCTCTGGCGCATATTCACCATCGGCACGCAGGCCGTAATGCAGCGTGAGTGGATCTATATTGGGCAACGCCGTCAGATCATTCAGCTCAATCGCTCCATGCCACACGCCATCCGTCTGCTGCGGCAATGTGACGCGTGCGACCTCAACATGAACCGAATCAAACAAACACCACGTTAACGCGGTAGCGGCTGGCGCCAGCACCGCAATATTGAGCAAACCGTCAGCAACACTCAAGCCCAGCGGCGCTGGCCGACCGTTCCACACAGTGAATGGATAGAATAAACTCATAGAGGGCTTTTAGATTATTTTTAGTCACGCATTGTATGCATAAATTGGCCACATCGCGTTGAAATTTCAAAAATCAGGTGGTGGTTATCTTACCTTATAATGAACTAAGACCCACCGCAGTGAGTCTTATTCCCATCTTTTTAATCCTTGAATTAAGCAAATGATTATTTGTAGTGACCGGCTTGTTTGAGTGATTCATATTTCGCCATCAGTTGATCCTTGCTTTCGACGTGGCTCGGATCATGCGGAATACAATCGACTGGACAAACGATTTGGCACTGTGGCTCATCGTAGTGGCCGACACACTCGGTACACCAGTCTTGATTGATCACGTAAATTTCTGGCCCCATGCTGATCGCGTCATTGGGGCATTCAGGTTCGCATACGTCGCAGTTAATGCAATCTTCAGTAATTTTTAACGCCATGATAAAACACTTCCATTCATTTCAGTTTTCAATAAAATAACCGAAATATTATACTTAACTTATTGATTCTGCGCAAATTTGCGTTTAACAGCGGCTTCCACGCTTGGAAATACAAATTTACTCACATCACCTCCCAGATGAGCGATCTCGCGCACAATGGTACCTGAGATAAATTGGTATTGATCCGAAGGCGTCATGAACATGGTTTCCACATCGGGCAACAAATAGCGATTCATGCCCGCCATTTGAAATTCGTATTCAAAATCAGATACGGCACGCAGACCGCGCAAGATGACATTGCCTTGATTTTCTCGTACAAAGTCTTTGAGCAAACCCGAAAATCCTTTGACCGTCACGTTTGGATAATGGCTTAACACTTCACGCGCCATCTCGATGCGCTCTTCCAATGTGAAAAAAGGCTTTTTATTGCGTGAATCGGCCACACCGACGATGAGTTGATCAAAAATTTTTGAACCACGGCGAATCAGGTCCTCATGTCCTCGGGTAAGGGGATCAAATGTGCCGGGGTAGATCGCAATTTTTGCCATGATTTAGCCTTATTTATTTGTTACATTGTGTCACTGTCTGATTCGGCAAACATGGACTGTTTGCGTGCTCAATAACACTTTGAGCAGAAGTTTTACATCAAAAAATATGAATGGGTATTATAGCTGTTTTTCAGCATTTTCACGAAGTTCGTGTGAAATCTGGGGTAATTTACGCCATACAGTGCACAGATGGTGTAAATTCATGCGCTTGATATTAACGTTGTAGAAAAATAAAAGGGTTGAACGTGAATCACTCCGTATTCAAAGTAAATTCTCGTCGTCTATCATGGATCGTGTCCGTTTTATTGGCAGGCGCCACCATGGTGTCATTGCCGGTAGGTGCAAAAGAATCCTTAGCCCCGACAACCGTCGCAATTGCGCCTACATCATCAGCTGAGATGAGTCAGGTTATACCAACCGATCCGGCATTGCTGCGCGGGAAATTGAGTAACGGCTTAGAGTATTATATTTTGCGTCACACCCAACCGGCAGGCGCGGTTGAGTTGCGCTTGGCCGTGCGCGCCGGCTCTATCAACGAAACCGAAAAAGAACGTGGTATATCGCACTTTTTGGAACACATGGTCTTTAATGGCACTAAACGCTATCCGGGCAACCAAATGGTTGATACTTTGGAACAGATGGGCGTGCAGTTCGGTACCGACCTCAATGCTTATACCGGCTTTGACGAAACCATTTACATCCTACCCATTCCATTGAACAATCCGAGCAATCTGGATAAAAGTTTGGGCATTTTGGAAGAACTCGCATTTAACGCCACTTTTGACCCTACCGAAGTCGATCAGGAGCGCTCCGTCATTATGGAAGAATGGCGTGCCAGCTCACAAAGCGCAGCCGCACATCAGCAGGAACATAACCTGAAAGTTGCAGCAAAAGACTCTTTGTATGCTGAGCGCATTCCGATGGGATTAACCTCGGTGATCCAAAGAGCCACACCTGATGTATTGCGCAATTTTTACAAACGCTGGTATCGTCCTGACGCCATGGCTGTTGTGGTCGTAGGCGATGTCCTGCCAGAGCAAGTTGAGCGATTGATCGAACAACGCTTTGGCAAATACCCCAACCCCAAAGAATCGGTAACGCAGCCCAACAATCAACTGCCCAACAATATTGAGCCACAAGTGGGTGTATTCAAAGACCCAACCTTGACGCAAAATACCGTCATGCTGGCGCACAAAAACAAGAAGGACTTCACCCCGCTCAACACCACCGGTGGTTATATCGAAACCTTGCGCACCAGCCTAATGACCAATATGATCAACCAGCGCCTACAAGCGCAGCTCGATGAGGCCAAGCCACCTGCGGTTCCGCCATTTTTACAAGCGGCGGTTGACGTAGACTACGTTACCGGCATCGTTCGCAGCAAACAAGCATTGCACTGGTACGCCATTGCCTCACCAGGACAAGAAGCGAAAACCCTACAAGCCCTGCATGAAGAAGCTTTACGCGTGGTACAACACGGATTCACGCAAAGCGAATTGGATCGTGCCGTACGCGAGCACCTGACCTATCTGAACAGTGACTCGAACAACTACCAAAAAGCCACTGAATACATCCGTGGCATTGTTGAAAAAGAACCTCTGCCTGAACTTTCATGGGAGCGCGCAGCACAACGCAAGTATCTACCGCGCATCACGGTCGATGAAATCAATCAAATCGCCCGTCAATTCATCCAGTCCGACAATCGCATCGCGCTAATCAACAGCAATAGCGCGAAAACCACCATCACCGTACAGGAAATGCGTGCGATTCTGGCACAAAATCCAAAAAAATCGGCGTATACCGAAACACAATCACGTGATACCTTATTAACCAACCTTCCTAAAGCAGGGAAAGTCGCAGAAACGGTATACGATAAAAACATCAACCTAACCACATGGACGCTATCAAATGGCGTTAAAGTCAGCTTCAAACCCGTACCCAACAACGATGGTCCCATCATTTTTGGCGGATATTCCGAGGGGGGCTTTGCCCTGCTGTCCGATCAGCAATGGAAGCAAACTCGATGGGGCTTTGATGGCCTGACTGAAGCCGGCATGAACGGCTTGAGTAAAACCGAGGTCGGTCGCATCATGGCGGGTAAAGATTTATCGATGCAACTATCCGCAGATCAAAATGCACAGGGCATTTCCGGTAAATTCAATGTCAAGGACACCGAAGCCGCATTTGAAATGATTCACAGTCTGCTCACTGGTGTGAATAAAAATCCAGAATCCTTCAATGCCTACCTCTCACGTTTGAAGGGCTCTACCGCCAATCTGAAAGAAAACCGCGATGCGCTGTTTGAAGACGCCATCCAAAAAACGCTGAACCACAACAGCAAGCGTTTCACAGGCGTCATCCCGACCGATCAAGATTGGCAAAGCACCCACTATGACACCATTTACAACACCTACAAAGACGCCTTCAGCAATGCCAACGGCATGCACTTCATCTTCGTCGGTAAAGGTCAAATCAACCAAATGAAGCAATTGTCTGAACGCTACTTAGGGAGCTTGCCCAGCAATCTGAACCAAATAAACAAAACCCGCGACACCGGCGAGCGTTTAGACTACACAACGCGTAAAGTTGAGCTCACCAAGGGTAAAGAAGCGCTGGCACAAGTGCGCATCCTATTTGGCGGCGCTACCCCTTACAACGAGGACGAATCCTTGGCTCTAAATGCTTTGGCACACGCATTGAATATTCGCTTGGTTGAGCGTCTGCGCGAAGAGGAAGGCGGCGTATACAGCCCATACGCATACGCATCCATGGCCAAACAACCGTATCCACAATACAGCTTTACCATCGGCTTTTTGTGCGCGCCGAATAACGTTAACAAGCTGATTGCCAGCACGCAAGATGAGCTGAACAAACTGATTGAAAATGGCATTCGCCCTCAAGATTTGCTTAAATTCCAGCAGGCCGAGCGCGCCAGCTATGAAAAAATCACCAACACCAATGAATTCTGGGTCAATAACATAGCCTTGGCGCTGAAAAACAAACAGCCGTTGTCCGTCATTACCGACTATCCACAACGCGTCAGCAATATTGACTCTAAAAGTATTCAAACGGTAGCGAAAAAATACCTCGCCAATCAGCGCGTCACAGCGATTCTGCGCCCCGAAGGTAAATAAACGGTCATCAAGATTAACGCTATGCCGACTGCATCATGCAGTCGGTTTTTTTATGGTCACCCCCCTACCATTGTTAATCTGTCGCAAGCACACATATAAATCCATCGTACCCGTGCAGCCATAGAGCAAGCATTCTATAATCACCCATAACATTCCATTTAAATTTCTGTTACACCCCTGATCTATGCCCAAACAAACCGTAAAGACCTCAAACCATCAACAGAATCGCACAGAAGATGAGCGCCCGCGCTCATGGTGGAGCACGGCGCTGAGCTTGGGTATTCACGGCACCATTCTCGCTCTGCTCTGGTCTGCACCGAGCCTACCGATCAATACACCCGAGGTTGCACCACCTGAGTCCATTGACGCGACCATTTTGCCTCCGCCACCTGCGCAAGAAAAAGCACCTGAAAAGCCAGTTGAGGCAGCACCTGAACCTGCGCCTGTGCCACACGCACCAGCCAGCAGCCCAAGCAAAACGGCTGCTGCAGACAACAAACCTGCACCCGCGCCCAGCGGAACACCGAAAACGGACAGCGCCGCATCCAATACTGCCAACGGCACACAAGCCGCCTCAGGTTCAGCGACCAGTGACAAAGGGACAAATGGGACAGGCAGTAATGCGACTGGCTCAGGCAACAACACCAAAAAGCTTGCCGCAGGCGCACCTGTGGCTGTAGCACCCTCGGGGGGGTTTCAGATTGACTACGATTTAGATGCCTCTGGCAGCAACAACGCTGCCGCCAGCGGCGGTGCAACCCTCATATTCAACCGCAAAGGCGACCGCTATGTAGCTGATCTTTCCGCAAAAGCCTCTACCTTATTCTTAACCGCAAAAATCAATGGCCATTCTGAAGGCGTGGTACGGAGCAACACATTGGCCAGCGAGCGTTTTTCCGACACGATTGATCTGCCCGGTGGCAAATGGGACAAACAGTCCTCTTTTTCGGTAAACTACGACGCGCGCCAAGTCACCTTTATCAATAAAGGCAATACCTTCGAGCAGCCGTTAGAACAAGATGCTTTGTTTGACTACGTGTCCGCCATGGCTTACTTACAAGCGGGTTTTCAGCAAGGCCAACTGAACGCCGGACAAGGCGTCATCAATTTGCCGATTGGCAAGCGCCAAGAAGTCGCACAAGCGCGCGTCACCATTGGCGACTACGAACGCATCTCGACCAAAGAAACCGCCGCCGAAGCCATCCCGACCAATATCGCGATCAACAGCGGTAGCATCAAATTCATCCGCGTCTGGTTCGTACCGGATAAAAAATACCTGCCACTGAAAATGGAAATCGGCGTGGATGACAAAACCATCGTCTTGTTGAGCCGCAGCTCAGGCTAAAATTCGTAAAACGCATGCAAAACACTCAGCCGCCAACGCCAAAAGCCAACGTCCACCGCATCTCCAGCAGACGTTGGTGGCGTATGGTGCTACTGAGCGCAGCCATACAAATAATTTTGGTCGCAGCGGCATGGTACGCAGTGCAAACGCGGCGACACAGCGACAGCCATTCAAGCACCACTGCTGTCACTACGATCACCACAGCAGCCGCTGAAATCATTGCGACACCAGCACCAACAGCCTCAGTCAATCCGCCGGTAAAATCTGCAACCATCAAACCCAATCCGTCAGAACCAAGTACACAGACATCATCCACACCCCCTCCGGAAAACCCCACAAACAAAACAATCCATCCCATAGAGAACTCGGGAGCACACGCAGTACTACCCAAGGCACCACAGAATAGCGAACACATCCAGCCCAAAGCAGACACAAAACCTACCACACCCAGTACAAGTGCAAATGTTGCGAATCTGGCTTCACCAGAATCCAAATCTGTAACTACGCCATCCGATCATACCCGTGTAGCCACACCTTCAACCAACAGTCTTTCTAATTTGCTTAACGTCCCTATTGCTCAACAATCCATTAGCTACCACGCACAATTGATTGATGGAGCGAATACAGTTGAATTGCCACCCGCCCGATTAAGCAGTACGCATTTAGGCGCACAACGCTATAGCATTTCTCTCTCCAACGGCACATCACAAGCGGGCGCAGGCACTTTTGGCTGGTACGATACTTTTTTAATGACCGAACACGGCCCCAACCCTCTGGAGATTGGAGGAGGCCTATACATTAAAAGCAGTGAGCGCCCACTGCGCGCTGCACTCGGGCTCAATCTGCATGATGATGGACAAACTTGGCATTGGGGAAAGAAAGCGAATGTCGGCACACGCACGCATGCCAATTTTTTGGATCGCACCAGTTTGATTGTTTACATTCAGGGCGCATTGCGACGCAACCCCGTCAAGAGCGCAACACAATGGATTCTGCCTCTCGCAGGCGATCATGCAGTTCGTGAGGTTGCGGTGCAACTCAGCTCATCAACAACGCCAAACGAGATTAAATATTGCCAACCCTGTGTACAAGCGCAAGTGCGCGCTCACTTAGGTGAAATGAGCTACTGGTCGGTTTGGTATGACGGCTCACACAACTGGAAACCGGTGATGATGCGGATGGGATTGGGCAATGGTGGTGAACGCGTATTGAGTTTAATTGCTCAATGATTTTTCATTTCATTCGACCAAACAAAGCGGCGGAAAACTCCGCCGTTTTTTATGATGATTTGCACACTGAGCCTGCCTATCAACTACTTCACGATTTTAAGTGGACTGCCCTTGCTTGGTTCAGCAGGTTGGCCTTCAGTTTGATCTTCGCTCACTTCAGACCTACTTGGTGGCGGCAAGTCATCATTATGCCCTTCTGATGTCGCTTCATTGTCTGATAACAAGTTCAACTCAAAACCCATACCTTGGTTGGTCTCTTCCGCGAAAATGGCGATGATGTTACCCACAGGGATTTCAATATTTTCAACCTTAGTGCCGAAACGCGCTTGAAACGTGATCCACTCATCCCCCAGCTCCAATTGATTGGTCGCCTCAGAACCAATGTCAAGCACGATGCGATCATCCACCACGAATCCACGCGGTACACGCACATACTCATCCACATGTACGACGATTTGCGGGCTCAGCCCCGCATCCGAGCACCATTCCCACAGCGCGCGGATGAAATACGGTGTTTGTGACAAGTTTGAATTCATGGCAACTCAGTAACAATTAGCGACGCATCACTTTTTCAGAAGGCGTCAATGCTTCAATGTATTTTGGACGCGAGAACAAACGCTCGGCATATTTCGACAATGGCGCGGCGGCTTTTGGCAACTGGATGCCGTAATGCTCCAAACGCCACAACAGTGGTGCAATCGCGATATCCGGCATGGCAAATTCATCGCCGAGGATGTATTTACTTTGCGTGAAGACCGGGGCCAATTGAGTCAATTGGTCAGCGATTTGCTTACGCGCATGATCATGCTCGTTACTACGGCTCGCATTTTCCAGCGTTTGTACATGAACAAACAATTCACGCTCAAAGGTCAACAGCATCAGGCGCACGCGCGCGCGCATCACCGGATCGGCCGGCATCAATTGCGGGTGCGGAAAACGCTCGTCAATATACTCATTGATGATATTAGATTCGTACAAAATCAAATCACGATCCACCAAAATCGGCAATTGACCATACGGGTTCATCATCATGATGTCTTCCGGTTTTTGGAACAAGTCCACATCACGGATTTCAAAATCCATGCCTTTTTCAAACAATACAAAACGGCAACGCTGTGAAAATGGGCAAGTTGTACCCGAATACAGAACCATCATGGCATTTATCCTTTATCTATCAATTGCTAAAGCCCGAAACAAAAAAGCCATTCGTTCGGTCGAATGGCGTTAGTGTGACGAATTCAAACAAAAAAGGCAAGCGTTGCTTGCCTTTTTGGTGATTATTACTGATTAATGAATATCTTTCCAGTAATTTTTGCTAAGCTTGCGTGCCAAGAAAGCCAGCAACAGCAAGAATGCCATCACAAAGTAACCAATCATGTGACGAGATGAACGATCTGGTTCAGCCGCCCAATACAAGAAATTGGTGATGTCCCGAGTCATTTGCTCATATTCCGCTTCATCTTTCTTGCCTGCTGTGGCTTTAACAAAACCGGTCAAAGTCGGAACCATCTTGTTGTGATCCGCGTGATCTGGCTTGTCTTCATAAGTTGGAACCAAAGTGCCTTGCTCTTCCCATAACGCATGCGGCATACCCACATTCGGGAAGTACAAGTTATTCCAACCAGTCGCACGGGTATCATCCTTGTAGAAGCCGTTCAAGTACGAATACACATAGTTTTCGCCTTTAGCGCTGGTGATCAAAGACA
>CAYZVI010000015.1:0-17266 GCA_964481695.1 uncultured Hydromonas sp.
CGGTCAAAGAATTATTGCCGAAAGTCAAAGTGACCGGCTGGGAGCAGGTGGAGCAACTACGCGCGCATGGGCGTGGCATTGTGATGCTGACCCCGCACATGGGCGCGTTTGAATTGTTGTCGCTGTGGATTGGGCAACGCGTGCCGTTTATGGCGATGTACCGTCAGCCGAAATTTGCCGAGGCAGAGGCCATCATGCTTGCGGGGCGCGAACGTCTGGGTGTACAGATGGCGACAGCCGACCTGAAGGGCGTTCGCATGTTGCTGCGCCACTTGAAACAAGGTCATGTGGTCGGGCTGCTGCCGGATCAAGTGCCGAGCGGTCAAGGTGAGTTTGTTCTGGTTGATTGGTTTGGCCGTCCGGCGAGAACCATGACGCTGCCGGTGAAGCTGCTGCATCAGGCTAAAGCCGGCTTGGTGGTGATGTTTGCCAAACGCGTGGATGCGCCGCATCGGTTTGAGCTGTATTTTGAGGTGGTGGATGTGCCTGATTCGGGTGATGTTGCTACCGATGTTCGTACGATCAACGCGCATATGGAGCGATTGATTCGTATGACACCGGAACAATATTTGTGGAATTACAATCGCTATAAAGGTGCGGAGTCTGAGGATGAGTGAGCAGAATTTAAACGCGCCGAAATATTGGAATGCGCATATTGCCTCGTGGTTGCTCAAAAGTATGGCGAGTTGGCCGGATGGGCTGCGTTATCAGTTGGGTAAAGGTTTGGCGTGGTTGGCACAGCGTTTGGCGAAACGGCGTATGCACATTGCCCGCACCAATGTGCGTTTGTGCTTCCCCGATTGGTCGGACGCACAGGTCGAGCAGGTGTCGCAGCAGCAAATGCATTATTTCGCTCAGGCGCTGATGGATCGTTCGTTGTTTTGGTTTGGGCGCAAAGAGGCGTTGTTCTCACATATTCAGCCACGAGACGAGCATCATTTGCATGCGGCATTGGCGCAAAATCGTCCGATCATCATTCTCGCGCCGCATTTCGTCGGGCTGGATGCCGGCGGCGTGCGCTTTAACGCCGATTATCCGACGGTGAGTATGTATCAGCGTCAATCCAATCCGGTTTTTGATCGGCTTATGCTGGAGGGGCGTAATCGCTCGGGACAGGCGTATTTGTATTCGCGCCAAGATGGCGTGCGTAAACTCATCAAGATGCTGCGTGAGAATATTCCCTTGTATTATTTGCCGGATATGGATTTCGGGCGCAAAGACGCGATTTTTTCAACGTTTTTCGGTCAAGAGGCCGCGACCTTGACAGCATTGCCCAAACTGGCAAATTTGACCCAAGCGTTGATCGTGCCGTGTATCACGCGCATTGACCCCGAGTCGATGAAACGAGGTAAGACGCGTTACATCATGCAGTATTATCCCGCGTGGGATGGCTATCCTGATAGTGTTGGCAACGAGGCGCAGGCTGTGCGCTTTATGAATGCGTTCATCGAGGCGCGTATTGTCGAGGATCCGGCGCAGTATTTGTGGATGCACAAGCGATTTAAAACCCGTCCCGAAGGCGTGGCGGGAGTGTATTGAATTAATATGGAAAAAGTAAAAAGCTACTAATTCCACATCTCCTTAAGTTAGAACATTATGGAATTGAAATTTAGCAAAATGCACGGTGCGGGCAATGATTTCATTGTCGCCGATGGCATTTCTCAAGATTTGTCGGGGATCACACCGACGATGTGGCAGGATTTGGCCGATCGTCATTTCGGCATTGGTGCGGATCAGATCTTGTTGGTCGAAAAATCCGACATCGCGGGCGTAGATTTTAAATACACGATTTATAATCAGGACGGTTCGCTGGTGGAGAACTGCGGTAATGGCGCGCGTTGCTTTGTGAAGTTTGTGGTTGCCAAAGGTTTAACCGATCAACGCGAAGTCAGCGTGCATCTGTGCACCGGTCAAGTAATGCGATTGAAACTGAATGAGGACGATACCGTCACCGTGAATATGGGTGCGCCGCGTGTACAACCCGAGGATTTGCCCGCGCGGGTAGAGGGCTTGCCAACGCAGGTGATGGGCGAGGATACGCTGTATGGCGTGGCCTTTGCCGGACAAACGCATTGGTTGTCCTTGGTTTCGATGGGGAATCCGCATGCGGTGCAATTGGTCGAGCACATTGACACCGCACCGGTTCAGTCGGAAGGCGCATTTTTGGAAACGCATTCGATGTTCCCGAAAAAGGTTAATGTCGGTTTCATGCAAGTCAATGATCGTCACGATGTTCATATCCGTGTGTTTGAGCGTGGTGCGGGCGAAACATTGGCTTGCGGTACAGGTATTTGCGCGGCCGTGGTTGCGGGGATACGCCGTGGTGTTTTGGATTCGCCAGTGCATGTAACGGCACGCGGAGGCGAGCTATCCATTGCATGGCAGGGCGGTGATGCGCCGGTGATGATGACGGGTCCGGCAGTGCTGGTGTTTGATGGTATCGTTCAGATCTAAACAAACCATAATCATTTTTAACCTTAATAAAAATAACAGACAGTAATATGAGTACAGCAAGTGAAGCAACCGTAAAAAATGAGATGAATACAAAGGCGAGTGATATGGACGCATTGGATACTTTAGACAGCGGCATGGAGGCACTGGCGAGCGAATCGCCAATGCTGGCGAGTGAAGTGCTAGCATATTTACAATCACATCCTGATTTTTTCAGCGAGCACGCCGATGCGCTGGCACGTTTGTCATTACCGACGCAAAAAAATGGCAATGTGATCTCCATGGCGAATTGGCAAGCACATGTGCTGCGCGATAAAGCCGATCAGCATCAGGCGCGTTTGGAACAATTATTGGTGCAGGCCACGCACAACCAGAAAAACCACGATAAGCTGTTTGCATTGATTTCCAGCTGGCTGGCGGCGGTGTCAGCGGAAGAACTGCCACAGATGATCGCCGAGGATTTGCGTACCAGTTTCGCGCTGGATGCCGCGCAGGTGATGGTTTGGGACGATCAATCACGCACAATGTTTTATCCGGCTGAATCTGGTTGGTCAGACAGCGTGGTGGTGTTTGCCAACAGCCTGCGCACGCCGTATTGCGGACCATGCAAGGGCTTTGAAATCGAGCGTCAATTGGCGAGCCAAAGTCCAACCGACCGTATTGCATCATTGGCTATCGTGCCGCTGTGGGGACTGCGCGGTGAGCGTTTCGCCTGTATCGGGGTGCTGCTGTTTGGTGCGGATGACGCGCAGCGTTTCACGCCGGATATGGGCACGGTCTTTTTACAGCAGATCGGCGCGATGGCCGGTTCGGCTTTAAGCCGCGTCCAATCGCCAGTGCGTTGATTTTCAAACAATGAGTTCTCCGGTTGCATTGCTGATCGATCAGTTACCCGAATCCATGCAGAGCTACCTGCAGTGGGTCGCGCTGCAAAAGCATCTGTCGCCGAAAACCTGTGAGAACTACGCGCGTGATTTGCAATTGTTGATGCAGATGACGCAGAAAAATAAGCTGAATGATGTGAATGCAGTTGCGCAGCACCACGCGCAACAGATAATCATGCAGCTACACAGCGAGCAACACAGCCCGAAAAGCATTGCGCGTTATCTATCGAGCTGGCGCTCGTATTTTCGCTGGATGGTTTTGGAACACCAGCTTCCGGTCAATCCATTACAAGGTATTCGCGCACCGAAAGCGCCTAAATCGTTGCCGAAAGCGTTATCCGTCGATGATGCTGTGCGTCTGGCGGGTTCTGAGATTGCTGCGGTTTCAGCCGAAAAAATCAAACCCGAATTGCTCCTGCGCGATCATGCGCTAATTGAGCTGCTGTATTCATCCGGCTTGCGCGTGTCCGAGATTGTTGCGCTGGACATCACGCCACCGAATCAACATTCGCCCAGCGCGTTACAGGGGGATGGCTGGTTGGATTTGACCGAGCAGCAGGTGCATGTGCTGGGCAAGGGCAGTAAACCGCGTATCGTGCCGGTGGGTGCGCCCGCCATACAAGCGATTCACAATTGGCTGGCGATTCGTGGCTCCATCAAAGGCGCCGCACAAACGCCGGCCTTATTCATCGGGCAAAACGGTACGCGCCTGACCACACGCTCGGTGCAGTTGCGGTTGGACAAATACGCGAAAATGCTCGGGCTGCCGGTACATGTGCATCCGCATATGCTGCGCCATTCGTTTGCCACGCATATTTTGCAGTCCTCAGGCGATCTGCGCGCGGTGCAGGAAATGCTCGGGCACGCGAACCTCTCGGCAACCCAAATTTACACGGCTTTGGACTTTCAGCATCTGGCGAAAATCTACGATAGAGCGCATCCGAGAGCCAAGAAAAAATAGCGCAAACCACGTACAATAGCGCCTTATTTACTTTTTTCGCGAACACACCATCATGGCCGAAGAAAAAACCAGCTTACTTGAATTTCCATGCGATTTCCCGCTCAAAATCATGGGCAAAAGCGTCGAACATTTCGCGCAGGACATCACCGAACTGGTGCTTAAGCACGCCCCGGACTTTAATCCTGCGAGCGTGGAGATGCGCCCGTCGTCCAGCGGTAAATATTTGGGACTGACCTGCACCATCAATGCCACCAGCCAAGCGCAGTTGGATGATCTTTACCGCGCTTTGACCGCACATCCTTTAGTGAGTGTGGTGCTGTAGATGAGTGAGACAGTGACTGCGCCGATTGTGCGGACGCAAGGTAAGGTTGAGTACGAGCCGTGTTTTCACGCCATGCAGGCGTTCACTGAGCAGCGCACGGCAGATACGTCGGACGAGCTGTGGATCGTTGAGCATCCGCCGGTGTTCACGCTCGGGCAGGCGGGTTTGCCGTCGCATCTGCTGCACGCCACGGAAATCCCGCTGGTACAGACCGACCGAGGCGGGCAGATTACCTATCATGGACCGGGGCAGGTGGTGATTTACATGCTGCTGGATTTGAAACGCCGTGGCGTGATGGTGAAAGAATGGGTGCGTCGTATTGAAGGCGCCATCATTTTGACTCTGGCTGAATTTGGCTTACATACCGAGAGACACGAAGGTGCGCCGGGAATTTATATCAGTGATACCAATGGGCAAAGCCATGTCGGCGCGAAAATCGCTGCGCTCGGCTTGAAAGTGAAAAACGGCTGTACCTATCATGGTTTGAGCCTGAATGTGGCGATGGATTTAAAACCGTTTTTGGACATCAACCCGTGCGGTTACGCCGGTTTGGAAACCATCGACATGCGCAGCATGGGCGTGGTTGCCGAATTTAAGGACGTGGCCGAGCGACTGAGTCACCATTTGATTGGGCAATGGCAGGCAGACGAATTGAATATCTAAGTAATTGATTATAGAGAAGATAATGACAGAATCCGTAGAGAAAAATACCGCATACGATCCAACCAAAAAGCAAAAAGCGTTTGATAAAGTTTCGCGCATTCCCGTCAAGGTCGAGCACAGCGAAATTCTGAAAAAGCCTGAATGGATCCGAGTGAAGGCGGCTTCGTCGTCCACTCGATTTGGCGAAATCAAAAAAATTCTGCGTGAGCATGAGTTGTACACGGTCTGTGAGGAAGCCTCCTGCCCGAATATTGGTGAATGCTTTGGCAAAGGCACGGCAACATTCATGATTATGGGTGACAAATGCACGCGCCGCTGTCCGTTTTGCGACGTCGGCCACGGCCGACCGGATCCGTTGGATGTGAATGAGCCGCGCAATCTGGCCAAAACCATCGCCGCGCTCAAGCTCAAATACGTCGTCATCACCTCGGTCGATCGAGATGATTTGCGCGATGGCGGGGCGCAGCATTTTGCCGACTGCATCAATCACACGCGCGAACTCTCGCCGAACACGCAAATCGAAGTGCTCGTACCAGACTTTCGTGGCCGTTTAGAAATCGCCTTGGATATTTTCAAAACCGCTTTGCCGGATGTGATGAATCACAACCTCGAAACCGTACCGCGTCTGTATAAAGAAGCACGCCCCGGTGCGGACTATGCACATTCATTGAAATTACTCAAAGATTTCAAAACTTTATATCCGAATACTACGACCAAAAGCGGTTTGATGGTTGGTCTGGGTGAAACGGACGAAGAAATTCTCGAAGTGATGCGCGACATGCGTGCGCACGACATCGACATGCTGACGATTGGTCAATATCTTGCGCCATCCGGACATCACATTCCTGTGCGTCGCTATGTGCATCCGGATACTTTCAAAATGTTTGAACAAAAAGCCTACGAAATGGGCTTTACCCATGCGGCGGTGGGGGCTATGGTGCGCTCATCCTATCATGCCGATGCGCAAGCACATCAGGCGGGCGTTTGATAATTAACTTTAAAAATATTTTATAATTAATTGTTTTTAATCAAATAATTAATTTAAAAAAGAGACAAGCATGAGCCTACATCAAGAGAATTTGACGATCGCACAGAGTATTTTGCTCACGCCGTATGGTTTGCAAACCGATGATTTGAGCCGAGTGTTTGCTGAGATTTCGGCGCATCGCGCGGATGATGCGGATATTTATTTTCAATACACCCGTTCCGAAGGTTGGTCTTTGGAAGAAGGCATCGTCAAAGCAGGCAGTTTTAATATCGATCAAGGTGTGGGTATTCGCACCGTCGTGGGCGATAAAACCGCATTTGCCTACTCGGACAACATTCACATGGATGCGCTGCTCAATGCGGCGCGTGTGACCCGAGGCATTGCGCCGAATCGCTCAGGGCGTGGTGTTAAGGCAGTTAAACCGTGGCAGAGCAAGTCAAATGCCTATGCGCGGGATTTGTATTTGCCCAACGATCCATTGGCAAGCTTGGATTCTCAGTCTAAAGTCGCACTGCTGGAAAAAATTGAGAAAATCGCGCGTGCGCAAGATAAGCGCGTCACACAAGTGATGGCGAATCTGGCAGCGGAGTACGATGTGGTGCTGGTTGCCCGCGCTGATGGAACGCTGGCGGCGGATGTGCGTCCGTTGGTACGACTAAACTGTACGGTGATTGTCGAGGCGAATGGCCGTCGTGAAATCGGCTCGATGGGCGGTGGCGGTCGTCAAGATTTTTCGTACTTTAGCGATGCAGTGCTGACGCATTATGCGCAGGAGGCGGTGCGTTTGGCGCTGGTGAATCTGGATTCGAAACCTGCGCCAGCCGGTGTGTTGCCGGTGGTGTTAGGTGCAGGTTGGCCGGGGATTTTATTGCACGAAGCCATCGGTCACGGCTTGGAAGGCGATTTTAATCGCAAAGGTTCGAGCGCTTTTTCAGGGAAAGTTGGCCAGCGCGTGGCGGCCAAAGGCGTGACGGTAGTCGATGATGGCACGCTGGCCGGTCGTCGCGGCTCGCTGAATGTGGACGATGAAGGCTGCCCAACCGCTTGTACGACACTGATCGAAGACGGTATTTTAAAAGGTTATTTGCAGGACGCGATGAACGCGCGCCTGATGAAAACCAAACGCACCGGTAACGGTCGCCGGGAGTCCTACGCGCATTTACCGATGCCGCGGATGACCAATACCTATATGCTCGGCGGTCAACACGCGCCGGAGGAAATCATTGCTTCGGTCAAACGTGGTATTTATGCCCCGGGCTTTAGCGGCGGGCAGGTGGACATTACCAATGGCAAATTCGTGTTCTCAACTTCTGAAGCCTACCTCATCGAAAACGGCAAAATCACCACGCCGATCAAGGGCGCGACGCTGATTGGCAACGGGCCGGATGCCTTGACCAAAATCAAAATGATTGGCAATGATATGGCGCTGGACAGTGGCGTGGGCACCTGCGGCAAGGATGGTCAAAGCGTGCCGGTGGGCGTGGGTCAGCCCACTTTGCGCATTGACGGATTGACGGTCGGTGGCGCGCAACTGTAATCTGTCATTATCATCATGTCCCAGCATCTTATTGAGCAAACGACACGCCGACGTATTCGTTGGGCGTGGTTGTCTTTGTTGGTTTCCGGTATCTTTTTGCTGTGGTGGTCAGAGTTTTCAGCGCTGGGGCAGGCGGTTGATTTCTGGGTTAGTCGTCAATTTTATCAAGTGGGAGTAGGTTTCCCTCTGCGTGATTCGGCACGATTTGACTTCTGGTGGCATATTTTTCCCAAGCGGATGATGTTTTTATTGCCTTTATGGGCTTTGTTGCAAATCATCTATGGTGCGGTTTTACAGCATAAAAATCGTTTAACAGGTGTGCGCCGTGAGGAATGGCTGCGCTGGTGTACGATATTGGTGGTGGGTTTGCTGATACCGGTATTGCTCAGTGCTTTAAAAGAATGGATCAATCAAGCTTGCCCGTGGAGTTTACAGGACTTCGGCGGCACTTTGCCTTATGTGCATTTACTCGACCCGCGTCCGTGGGCATCCCATACTCAAGCATGCTGGCCGGCAGGGCATGCAGCGGTTGGTTTGTCACTGTTGGTGGTGAGCTTTGTCGGTGGTTGGCCGCGAGCTTTGTGGCGTGATGAGTCAGTGCTTCGTGCGCCGCGCAGTCCTTGGCTGTCAGCAGGAGCTTTTGCCGCGTATGCCGTGGTATTGTCCATGGCTTTGGGTTTTTCTCAGGTGATGCGCGGAGCGCATTTTATTTCCCATCAAATATGGTCGCTGTGGATTGTGATGGTGTTTAACTTGTTATTAGCGCAGTTAGGTTTGATCAAAACACGCTGGTGGTATGGTTACCCAGATTTGAAAGATTCAATAAGTGAGGATTTATGAGCCCGACACTGGATTCTTTGTATGCGTTATTGACTGAGGCGATAGCTGCTGGCGCGAGCGATGTGCATATTTCTCCTGATCATCGGCCCGTTTTTAGGGTCGCAGGGCAGTTACAGCTTGACTCATCTTTTCAAGCTTTAACTGACGCGCAGATCAAGAGTTTGGTTGAGCATTTGCGGGCGGGAGTATACTTTGCGGAGCCATCAAACCCCTCAAAGCATTTGCCGGAACAAGCTCATTGGGTTTTGGTGCATGAGGGCTTGGGCGTTCGCGTTCGGGTAACGGCTTATTCGACTGTAGCGGGGCCAACACTGGCTTTGCGTTTATTATCCAAAATGCCGCCTAAACCGAATGAGATTTTAATGCCGGAGTTTTTGCAACAGCTATCACCTTTTTCCAATGGTTTGGTTTTGGTCACGGGTCCAACTGGTAGCGGCAAGTCAACTACGCTGGCAAGCTGGATTTATCAGTGTAGTACGCGTTTTGCCAGTCATATTGTTACGATCGAAGATCCGATCGAATATGTCTTTAGCCATGGCAAAGGACTGGTGCATCAATGTGAGTTAGGATCACATTTTCATGGCTATCATGATGCGCTGACTGACATTTTGCGCAGAGATCCTGACGTGCTGATGCTTGGTGAGTTGCGTGATTTAGCGAGTGTTGAGTTGGCATTACGTGCTGCCGAAACAGGGCATTTGGTGCTTGGGACGCTGCATAGTGCCAATGCAGTCGATGCTGTATCACGGATGGTGGATATTTTCCCTGCGCAAAGTCGGGGCTATATCCGTCACATGCTATCAACGGTTTTATTGGGGGTGGTATCGCAGCGTTTACTTCCATCGAGTCATGCCTTGGCGAAGCAGGGTCGAGTCGCCAATTATGAGGTTTTGGCAACAACTACTGCTGTGAAGCATTTGATTAGCGAGCAAAAAGAAGTACAATTGCAGGCGGTTATGCAGACGGGTGCTGCTCATAAAATGTTTACATTTGAGCAGAACTATCAAGAATTGCTTGCTAATGCTTGGATTGACATTTAATTGGCCGCACACTCAAGTTAAGCGATATAAATGAATTAAAATATTGGTTTAATTAAACATAATTTAAGTATGACAGATCATTTGCTTTCGAACTTTACCGTGAAGGATAGCCACGGACATGCATTCGCATTAAAGGAATATGATGGATGCGTGGTTTTGGCGGTTAATACAGCCAGTGCTTGTGGTTTTACGCCTCAATACAAAGATTTGCAGGCTTTACACGAGCGTTATTATGATCAAGGTTTGCGCGTAATTGCTTTTCCTTGTAATCAGTTCTTGAAACAGGAGTCCGGCTCGAACGAGGAAATTCAGACCTTTTGTGAGCGTTTTTCTGTCAGCTTTCCTGTTATGGGCAAAATCGAAGTGAATGGTGAAAATGCGGATCCGTTGTGGCTATGGTTGCGACGACAAGCGCCCGGGTTTTTAGGTAGCACGTCCATTAAATGGAACTTTACTAAGTTTTTAATCGCACGTGATGGCCGAACGGTTCAAAGGTTTGCGCCAAATACACCGCCATTACAGTTGGTTCATCATATTGAAAGCTTGCTGTAATCTAGGCTAAGGACAATGGAACGCTGTTGGCAAACGCCAAGAGTTTAGGAAAATAAAAGGATTTTTCATGAGTGACCATCAGCAGAATCATCATGACGTAGCCAAGCAGGCTTTATCTGCTTTGGCTTTGGCGGCCTTGGGTATTGTATTTGGCGACATTGGTACCAGCCCGCTGTACTCCATGAAAGAAAGTTTGGGCGAGCATTATCACTTGGCGCATGACTTACCAACCATTATGGGCATTTTGTCGCTGTTGGTTTGGTCACTTGTTTTGGTTGTGTCTGTTAAGTATGTCACATTCATCATGCGTGCCGACAATAACGGTGAAGGTGGTATTTTGGCGCTGATGGCTTTGACTTTGCGTGGTAAAGAGGGCAATCCAAAGTACCGCTGGGTACTGATCGTCGGGATGCTGGGTGCATCTTTGTTCTATGGAGACTCGGTGATTACGCCGGCAGTATCGATTCTCTCTGCGGTCGAGGGTTTGAATGTGGTTTCCCCCGCTTTTGAGCAATACGTTTTGCCTATTACAATTGGTATCATTATCGGCCTGTTTGCTATGCAAAAGCACGGAACGTCGCTGATTGGTAAATTTTTTGGCCCCATTTGTGTGGCGTGGTTTTTGAGTTTGGCTATTTTTGGCTTGATGCAGATTGTGCAGCATCCTGAAATTTTTAAAGCGCTTAGCCCACATTATGCCATTCAGTTTTTTATTGCCAATCAAGGCAAAGCCTTTTTAGTCATGGGTTCGGTGTTCTTGGCTGTGACGGGTGGTGAAGCGCTGTATGCCGATATGGGGCATTTTGGACGTAAACCGATTATTTTGGCGTGGTATGGCTTGGTACTACCATCTTTGCTCATTAACTATTTTGGCCAAGGCGCCTATTTGCTGGGTAATCCGGATGGTGCGACCAATCCATTTTTCATGATGTTGCCGCAATGGGCTTTGATGCCGATGGTATTGATGGCAACAGCCGCTACGATTATCGCGTCGCAAGCAGTGATTTCGGGTGCATTTTCTTTGACCAGTGCCGCAATTCAATTGGGTTATTGTCCACGTCTGAAAATTGTGCATACCAACGCAAGTGAACGTGGACAGATTTATGTGCCATTCGTGAACTGGCTGTTGTGTGGTTTGGTGTTGTTTGCCGTATTGTTTTTCAAAACCTCCAGCAATTTGGCGGCGGCCTACGGCATTGCGGTGACTACGACCATGTTGATTGATGATTTCTTGCTGTTGGTCGTGATGTTGACCATTTGGAAATGGTCTAAACCGGCTGCATTTACTGTATTTGCGTTATTGTTATTCTTAGATGCATCTTTCTGGGGCGCAAACTTGGCGAAATTCTTCGATGGTGGTTGGTTCCCAGCCATGCTTGGATTAATCGTGTTCACATTGTTGATGACTTGGAAACGAGGCAAAGACTTGGTTCGTCACCGCAGCGAAGGTACCAATTTGCCATTGGAACCATTTATCCAGAGTATTTTGGCTTATCCACCGCAACGCGTTGAGGGAACAGCGGTTTTTATGAATGCAGATGTGAGTACTGTTCCTAACTCGCTATTGCATAATCTGAAACACAATCGCGTGTTACATGAGCGCGTGGTATTTATGAGCATTCATACTGAAGATATTCCCTTTGTGGCAGAAGATGAGAAACTGGATATCAAGGAAATTGGCAAAGATGTGTATGTTGTGCATGGTTTTTATGGATTTAAAG
Source organism: uncultured Hydromonas sp. (assembly GCA_964481695.1). Classification (GTDB taxonomy): domain Bacteria; phylum Pseudomonadota; class Gammaproteobacteria; order Burkholderiales; family Burkholderiaceae; genus CTSOIL-112. The sequence goes on from CAYZVI010000015.1 coordinate 11,960, forward strand.
AAGAACCCAGTTTAGAAGATATGACTGCTCGCTGTGCCAAACATGGCCTGAAGATGGAGGTTATGGACACTTCGTTCTTCTTAAATCGTGAAACCGTGGTTCCAAGCAATCTGCCTGGTATGGCGTTGTGGCGTGAAAAATTGTTCGCATTGATGATGCGCAACTCGGTTCGCGTGACCGATCACTTCCAAATCCCGCCAAATCGTGTGGTGGAAATGGGTACGCAGATTGAAATTTAACTCGATTGGCGTATACGATTTGCGGTAGAGAACAGTAGAGTAAAGCGGAGGAATCGTTTACAATACTGGGTATTATTTCACTGATAAACATGCATAGCGTGTGCTGCGCATGTTTTTCTTGTATTAAGTATTTATTAAAGATTCAATTATGAAACCGATCAAAATTGGCATAGCAGGTATGGGAACCGTCGCGTCCGGCGTGGTTAAAGTTTTGGAACGCAATCAGATGGAAATCACCCGTCGGGCAGGGCGAGGCATTGAAGTTGCTGCCGTTTGCGAGCGTACACCCGGACGAGCAGCTCATTTGGAAAAGCGTGGTGTAGAAGTGATTAATGATCTATCTCAACTGGCTTCTCATCCTGAAGTCGATATCGTGGTCGAATTGATCGGTGGATATGAGCCAGCACGCAGCTTTGTTCTCGAAGCGATTGCTAACGGCAAACACGTTGTTACGGCCAATAAAGCCTTGCTGGCGGTGCATGGTAATGAGATTTTTAAAGCGGCTCAGGCAAAAGGCGTTACCGTGGCATTTGAGGCTGCTGTGGCAGGCGGTATTCCAGTGATTAAAGCATTGCGCGAAGGTCTGTCGGCCAATCGCATTGAATGGATCGCTGGCATCATCAACGGCACCACTAATTTTATCCTCACGCAAATGCGCGAAAAAGGCTGGACTTTTGCCGATGCGCTCAAGGTTGCGCAAGAGCTGGGTTATGCTGAGGCTGACCCGACGTTTGACGTTGAGGGCGTGGATGCTGCACATAAAATCACCCTGATGAGCTCGTTGGCATTTGGTGTGCCGATTAATTTTGAAGCGGCAGCGATTGAAGGCATTAGCAAATTGGCTGCTACTGATATTACTTATGCAGAAAAATTTGGTTATCGCATTAAATTGCTTGGTGTGACCAAACGCACGCCTGAAGGTATCGAATTACGTGTACACCCAACTTTGATTCCCGAGCACCAGTTGATAGCCAATGTCAACGGTGTCATGAACGCGGTGATGATCAAAGGTGACGCCGTGGGTTCAACGCTTTATTATGGCGCAGGTGCAGGCTCTGAGCCAACAGGCTCGTCGGTGGTCGCAGATTTGATTGATGTCACTCGTTTGCACACGGCGGATCCTGAACACCGTGTACCTCATCTGGCATTCCAGCCAGATGCTTTGCAAGAAATTCCGGTGCTGCCGTTGTCTGCGGTGAAAACGCGTTATTACTTGCGTTTGACCGCAAAAGATCAAAAAGGGGTATTGGCTGACATCACCCGTATTTTGGCAGATCATGATATTTCTGTTGATGCCATGCTGCAAAGCGAAGTGGATGACGATGCTAAAGTGGCGCAAATCGTCGTTATGACCCATGTTTGTTTGGAAGCCGATATTGATGCGGCCTGTGAAAAAATCAAAACGCTCGGTAGCGTCTCAGGCGAGGTGATTAAGCTGAGAGTTGAAGAACTGAACTAATTTAAAAAACGGGCTTTAAGCTCGTTTTTTAAATCATAGACTAATCAAAAATAGATTCTTACAGGACGAGTGTCATGCTCACAATCACTTTGATTTCGGTCAGTCACAAGCAACCCTCTTGGGTCACGCAGGCCTTTGACGAATATGCCAAGCGCTTACCCGCAAGAGAAATCAAGCTCGAATGCAAAGAGCTCAAGCCCGAAGCTCGCGAGGGAAAAACGGTTGCTCAAGCGATGAGTATAGAAGCGACTAAAATTCAAGCAGCCATTCCAAAGGGGGCTTTGGTTTTGGCCTTGGATGAGCGCGGGCAGGATTTAAGCAGTGTGGCATTAGCGCAAAAATTGCAGCATTGGCAGGCTGAATATAGCCAAGTGGTATTTATCATCGGCGGTGCTGATGGTTTAGAACCGGCATTTAAAGCCCAATGTGATGGCTTGATTCGTTTATCCAGCCTAACGCTGCCCCATGGAATGGTTCGGGTTTTGTTTGCTGAGCAACTCTACCGAGCTTATACCATTAATATCAATCACCCCTATCATCGAGCTTGAGTTAGAATTGGTCGGGTTAAACCTTATTTAAAGAATAGTTGATGAATCCATTTCATTTTCCCGCTATTGTTTTAGCGTCGCAAAGTCCTCGTCGTGCGGAATTACTGCGGCAGATTGGCGTGCCGTTTGACGTCGTTTTGCCTGTGGATCCGCATGCGGCTGAGGCTTTGGAAGCAGTTTTGCCGAACGAGTTACCTTTGGCTTATGTGCAGCGGGTTTGTCGTGCAAAAGCCGAAATGATGCGTCAGCAAATTATTGAAAATGGATCGGCAAAGTTGTGTCATCGTCTGATTTTATGTGCGGATACAACGGTCGCTTTTGGTAATGAAATCTTGGGTAAACCTTCTGATGCCAACGATGTTCATGCAATGCTAACGCGATTGTCTGGCCAGACTCATCAAGTGCATACGGCAGTGGTGATTGCTTCAGAACAAAAAATGCTCGAGTGTGTGGTGAGTAGCGACGTGACTTTTCGCGCTATATCATCGGAGGAAATTGACGCATATATTGATAGCACAGAACCGTTTGGCAAGGCAGGCGCATACGCCATTCAGGGTTATGGCGCATGTTTTGTCGAGCATCTGCGCGGGAGTTTTTCTGCGGTCAAAGGTTTGCCCGTATTTGAGGTTGCACAAATGCTCCATCAGATACAAAATCAGGCATAATCTCACTCATTACAAAGCAAATTAATACAAAACAGTAATTGACACACTATGAGCATCAAACAAGACATTTTAGTGAATACCTGTGACGCAGAAACGCGCGTGGCACTTCTGGAAAATCGGCGTGTTGAGGAAATTTTTATTGAACGCCAAAGCAATTTAGGTTTGGTGGGCAATATTTATCTCGGTAAAGTTGTACGCGTTTTACCAGGGATGCAGTCGGCGTTTATCGAAATCGGCTTGGAACGTACCGCATTTTTGCATGTGGCCGACATGGCGATTGCCACCCATAGTCCAACCGCCAGCCAGACACTCGCTAATCAATTGCTTCCGATTGAAACCCAATTATTTGATGGTCAAACAGTATTGGTGCAGGTAATTAAAGATCCGATTGGCACTAAAGGTGCTCGTTTATCAACGAAAATCAGTATTGCCGGTCGATTATTGGTTTATTTACCTAAAGAGCAAGGGATTGGTGTCACTCAAAAGGTAGACAGTGATGAGGAGCGATTTGCGCTGAAAAATCGCATGATTGAGCTTTTGGGCGATCAGGCGGAGGGTGGCTATATTGTTCGTACCGCTGCTTTGGATGCAACCGATGAGGAGTGGCAGAACGATATTGACTACCTCAAACGCACTTGGCAGGAAATCAATGCACAAAAGCGCACACGTTCAGCGCCGACCTTGATTCATCGAGATTTGACTCTATCTCAGCGCGTTCTACGTGATATGGTAACACAGGATACACAAAACGTTATTTGCGATAACCCCGAAGTCTTAGAGCAATTACAGGCTTTTGCACAGACCTACATGCCATCGGTGTTGCCGCGATTGAAACTGGCACCAGTGGAGCGTCCCTTATTTGACACCTATGAAGTGGAGGAGGAGATCAACCGCTCATTGCATCACCGCGTGGATTTAAAATCCGGTGGCTACCTCATCATCGAGCAAACCGAAGCCATGACCACGATTGATGTCAATACCGGTAGCTATGTTTCAGGGCGTAATTTCGCAGATACCATCCTGAAAACCAATCTGGAAGCGGCCAAAGAAATTGTGCATCAGGTGCGTCTGCGTAATCTGGGGGGCATCATCATTCTTGATTTTATAGACATGACCGATGCAGGGCACAATGATCATGTGATGAAGGTATTGCAGGAGGAGTTTTCTCGTGATCGCACGCGCATTGCGGTTCATCCTTTCTCTCCATTGGGTTTGGTGGAAGTGACGCGTAAGCGCACGCGTGAATCACTTGCGCAGCTATTGTGTGAGCCATGCCCGATGTGTCAAGGGAAAGGGATTATCAAAACTACACGTACCGTATGCTACGACGTTTTGCGTGAAATTCGTCGTGAGGCCTGTCAGTTCAATGCCACTGCGTTTCGTGTGGTGGCTCATCCGGATGTGATTGATATGCTGCTGGATGAGGTTGCGCCGCACTTGGCGGCGTTATCCAATGAAATTGGCAAACCGATTTCATTACAATCGCAAGCTATGTTTTTCCAAGAACAGTACGATATTATTTTGCTGTAACCAATTGGATTTAAATACAAAAAACGCCACTCTGGATATAAAAAGTGGCGTTTTTTGTTTGATTACATCATTTATAAACCCAATGCGATTGAAGTCATCGTGAGTGCTCCTTGAACCGGTTTATCATTAAAAATCAAAACATTATCTGATTTTTCTTGTAAAGCCAAGGTGTAAAGTAACGGTAAATAATGCTCTGCTGTTGGTATGGATAAATTAAACCCTTCGCCGTTATTACGAAAATCAATCAAATAGGCATGGTTGCCACTCAAAATCGCATCTTTGACTTTTTGATCGGTTTCCAGTGCCCATTCAAAGCCAAACGCTTCTGTCTCGTCGCGATTCCATTCGAGCAATCTCAAATTGTGTACGATATTGCCGCTACTGACGATTAGCACACCTTTTCGGCGCAGTGCAGCCAGCTCTTTGGCTAAATCGTAATGCGCCTGCGGCGTTTTAAAATGATCCAAGCTCAGCTGTACCACAGGAATGTCTGCATCGGGATACAGATGACGAATCACAGACCACGTGCCGTGATCCAATCCCCATTCGCCGTCGTCCAACCCGACTGGCACGCTGGTGATGAGTTGCTGAGCTGCTTGTGCCAGCGCAGGACTGCCGGGGGCAGGGTATTGCACGTCAAATAAGGCCTGCGGAAAGCCGCCAAAGTCGTGAATGGTGCGCGGATTCGGCATAGCCGTGAGCCATGTGCCGCGCGTTTCCCAGTGCGCCGATACGCATAAAATCGCGTGTGGTTTGGGTATTTTTCCTGCAAGCGCACCGATGGCGTGGCCGAACTCGGTGTCGGTGATCGCGTACATCGGGCTACCATGACCCAAGAACAGCACGGGCATGGGCGCGGTATTTGG
>CAYZVI010000016.1:0-17041 GCA_964481695.1 uncultured Hydromonas sp.
TTCAAGCACAAGAAATCCTGCAAATGCGTTTGCAACGCCTGACCGGTCTGGAACAAGACAAGATCGTGCAGGAATACAAAGACATCATGACGCACATTGCCGATTTGATCGACATTCTCAGCCGTCCTGAGCGCGTGACCGCGATCATCGAAGCCGAATTGACCGCGATCGAAGCCGAATTCGGCGACGCGCGCCGCTCGACCATCGAAATGGACGCATCCGACATCGACATCGAGGATCTGATCACACCACAAGACATGGTTGTGACACTGTCCAACACCGGCTACATCAAAGCGCAAGCTTTGTCCGAATACCGCACGCAGCGTCGCGGTGGCCGCGGCAAACAAGCTGCCTCGACCAAAGGCGAAGAAGACTGGATCGAAAACCTATTCGTCGCCAATACGCACGACACCATTTTGAGCTTCTCGAATCGCGGTCGCGTTTACTGGACGCGCGTCTACGAAGTTCCCGCCGGCTCGCGCACCTCGCGCGGCACGCCGATCATTCGCATGCTGCCACTCGAAGAGGGCGAAAAAATCACCGTCATGCTACCGATCAACGCACGCGATGGCTTCCCCGAAGACCAATACGTCTTCATGGCCACCAGCATGGGTACGGTTAAGAAAACCCCGCTGTCCGATTTCTCCAATCCGCGTAAAGCCGGCATTATCGCCGTCACGCTGGACGACGGCGACTACCTCATTGGCGCAGCGATTACCGATGGTCAACACGACGTGATGCTGTTCTCTGACGCGGGCAAAGCCGTTCGCTTTGACGAAAACGACGTGCGCCCGATGGGTCGCGGTGCACGAGGTGTGCGCGGCATGAACCTCGAAGAAGGCCAAAGCATCATCTCGCTGCTGGTCGCTGAAAACGAAGAGCAGTTTGTCCTGACTGCCACCGAAAATGGCTTTGGTAAACGCACACCGATTACCGAATACACCCGCCACGGTCGCGGTACCAAGGGCATGATCGCCATCCAAACCTCCGAGCGCAATGGCAAAGTCGTCGCAGCGCAGTTGGTCGAGGAAGACGATCAAATCATGCTGATTACCCAAGGCGGCACACTGGTGCGTACCCGCATCGCCGAGGTTCGCGTGGTTGGCCGCGCGACGCAAGGCGTGACACTGATCGGTCTGGACGACGGCGACGTATTGAGCGGCGTGCAGAAAGTCATGATGACCATGGACGAAGAAGGCGAAGACCTTGAGGATGGCACCATCGAAGCAACGCCAGCCGCAGAAAACATCACCGAAACGGATGCACCAACCGAATAAATAACGGGTCAACTCAAAAACAAAACACAAAGCACCACATACCCGTTTGCCCCTATCTGACGAGGAACCTAAGTCGTTCGTCAGATAGATTAGGCAGACAGGGCATGTCGGTGCTATTTTTTTGATTTTTTTACTACAGGTGCACAACAGCTGCAGATTTTAGCGCCCTACTTGCGCCATAATAGAGGCATCGTCTTTTCTGCATCCTATGCATCACTCAAACAATGGAACCACCATGAGCGCATTTAGCCATCGTATTCACAACTTCGCGGCGGGTCCTGCCGCATTGCCCACGCCCGTGTTGGAAAAAATGCAGTCCGAACTGCTCAATTTTAACGGCACGGGTGTGTCCATCATGGAAATGAGCCATCGCGGCGCAGTCTACACCGAGGTATTTCTGCGCACGCGCGAAGCATTTCGCCGCCTGCTCAATATCCCCGACAACTACCAAATCCTGTTCATGCAAGGCGGTGCGATCGGCGAAAACGCCATCATCCCACTGAACCTGCTCGGCAATGGCAGCGCCACGATCAACAGCGTGGTCTCTGGCGCATGGTCGCTCAAAACCCAAAAAGAAGCCGACCGCTACGCGCGCGCCGGAGGCGGCGAATGCCGCATCATCGCCAACTCCGATGATGGCAACGGCAAATACCTCTACTTCCCAGAGCCGAACACATGGCAATTGTCCGACACGCCCAACTACGTCAATGTCTGCACCAACGAGACCATCCACGGCGTGGAATGGTTCGCCCCGCAGTCGGTCGCCGATGATCTGGCCGCGCGCGGTTCATTTCTCGTCGCCGACATGTCCTCGCACATCCTCTCGCGCCCGCTGGACGTGACGCGCTACGGCGTGATCTACGGCGGCGCACAGAAAAATATCGGCCCTGCGGGTGTGACCTTCGTCATCGTGCGCGATGATCTGCTCGATCGCCAGCATCCACTGTGTCCGTCGGCGTTCAACTGGCGCAATGTCGCGGATAACGACTCCATGTTCAACACCCCGCCGACGCTGTCTATTTATATTGCGGGCTTGGTGTTTGAATGGCTGGAACAGCAAGGCGGCGTGGCGGCCATGGCCGAGATCAACGACGCGAAAGCCAAGCTGCTGTACGAATTCATCGACAACTCCAAACTCTATCGCAACGACGTTCAAGCCCCATACCGATCCTGCATGAACGTACCGTTCTTCTTGCGCGACGAATCGCTCAACGCCGCATTCCTCGCCGAATCACAAGCCGCAGGGCTGGCCGCACTCAAAGGCCACAAAATGGTTGGCGGTATGCGCGCAAGCATCTACAATGCGGTGGGGAAGGACTCAGTGCAGGCGCTGGTAAAATTTATGGGTGAGTTTGAGCAACAACATGTCTAATATTCGCTTTAGTGATTATATTGTTTTTGTGGATGAAAGCGGGGATCACGGATTAGAAAATCTCCAAGATAATCACTACCCAGTGTTTGTGGTAGCCTGCTGTATTTTCAAAAAATCTGACTACATTCATAAGATTACCCCACAGGTACGCCAACTAAAATTCGATATTTTTGGTCACGATCAGGTTATTTTGCATGAGTCTGAAATCGTCAAAAGAAAAGGAGCGTTTACAAATTTATCGAAACAAGTTCGAGATGATTTGATAACAGAGTTGACCGAAATTATCAAAACAAACAACTTCCATATTATTGCTTGGGATATTGAAAAAAAACGGCATGTTAAAGAGTATGGAAAGACTTCAAATCTTTATTACCATGCTTTTGAATCATGCCTTGTTCAGATCTTTGATCTGATGAGCGAATTGGGACAATCGGGAATGACTCACATTATTTGTGAATCCCGAGGAAAAGAGGAAGATTCTGGTTTGGAGTTAGAATTTCGACGTATTTGCGACGGCAAAAACATTCGACGTATTCAGTTACCTTTTGATTTGATTGTTTTACCAAAAATCGCAAACTCGGAAGGATTGCAACTAGTGGATCTGGTAGCTCGACCAATTGGATTGCACTTATTACGACCAACTCAACCCAATCGAGCCTATGAGATCATTGAAAAAAAACGTATATCACCCAGCACCAAAGATTTAAATAACCAACAATTAGGGCAATTTGTTTGGACAGAACCGAACCAATTACCTTTATTTGATGACTCCCTTGAAAAAGCAGAAGGGCTTACTAGAAGTCCAGTAAGCCCAACGCCGACCAAGTAGTCCCGATCCATTTGCGCCTATTATATTCTATTCCAAATGTCAAGTAAATGACTTTATAAAATTTTTAATCATGAATAAAACACAATCAACAGACCAACAATCGGAAGTTGACAAAAACCTCGCCCCCATCCGCACGCAAATCGACGCGGTGGATGCGCAATTACTGGCTCTGCTGAATGAACGCGCCAAACTCGCGCAGCAAGTCGGCGAGGTCAAGCAAAAATACGACCAGCCGGTGTATCGCCCTGAGCGCGAATCCGTCGTGCTGGAAAGAATCGCCCAGCGCAATCCGGGACCGCTGCCCACGCCGCAACTGCAAACCCTCTGGCGCGAAGTGATGAGCGTGTGCCGCGCGATGGAAGAGCCGGTCAAAGTCGCTTTCCTCGGCCCTGCGGGCACGTACACCGAACAAGCGATGTTCAAACAGTTCGGCCACGCCATTGTCGGCGTGGACTGCGTGAGCATCGACGATATTTTCCATGCGGTCGAAGCGGACGGCGCCGCGTTTGGCGTCGTACCGATCGAAAACTCGATCGAAGGCGCGATCAACCGCACCATGGATTTGCTGCTCAACTCCACCCTGCGCATTTGTGCCGAGGTTTCGCTCGCCATTCGCCACTCGCTGATGCACCGCACGGGCGATATGTCGCAGGTGAAAACCATCGTTGCTCATCCGCAGGCATTGGCGCAGTGCTACGGCTGGCTCAAACAGCACTACCCGCAGATTGAGCAAAAACCTGTTTCGTCGAACGCGCAAGGCGCACGCATGGCACAGGAGTCCGATGAAATCGCCTGCATTGCGGGCGACTCGGCTGCGATGATGTACGAACTGCAAAAAGTCGCGGTCGGCATACAGGACGACGCGAACAACCGCACGCGCTTCATCGTACTGGGCAAACAAGTTTGCAGCCCAAGCCCAGCGGATAAAACCTCGCTCATCCTCGCCGCGCCACATAAAGCCGGATCGGTGTTCCAACTGATCGAGCCACTGGCACGTCACGGCGTATCCATGGCGCGCTTTGAATCGCGCCCAGCGAAACAAAAAGGCTGGGAATACTACTTCTACATTGATTTTATCGGCCATACCGAGCAGGAAAACGTTGCCAAGGCGCTCGCTGAAATCGAGTCGCAAGCCGCGTTTTTCAAATGCTTGGGGTCATATCCAGTGACGCTTTAATAACTCAACTTAATCCATTTTAATTAAACCTGAAGACAATGACGGACATAATATTAAAATTTTGGCTTCCAATAGTTACGGCATTAATTGGCGCATACATAACTTACTATTTTACAAATCGCTCTAAAAGAGAAGAATCTATGGTGCGGTTTAAAGAGGAAAAATACGCGAAACTTTTAATTAAATTGCAAGGCTTCTTAGAAGGCTCAAACTCCTCTCAAGTAAAAAAAGAGTTTTTCGAAGAACAATACCAATCTTGGCTGTATTGTTCTGATGAGGTGGTTATAGCAATGAATGAGTTAATAGAACTTATGAAGATCAATCATGGGCAAGCGCCGGCTCCACAGGATGGTAGAAAAGCAATCGGCAATATTGTTCTTGCCATGAGAAAAGATTTACTGGGTAAAACAAAACTTGATTATTTAGCATTCCAATATACCCAAGTAATTGATAGACCTCGTCAAAAAAACCACTAAACTTATACCAATGAAACTTTACGCCACGCTGCCTCCGCCGCAGATTAAAAACCTCTTACTTGTGGGCGCCGGATTGATCGGCGGCTCACTCACGCTGGCGTTGAAAAACGCGGGCGTGGTGCAAAACGTCGTCGGTATTGGTCGTCGCATTGAGGTGATGCAACATGCGGCTGAACTGGGTTTGATTGATCATTTTGTCCAACCCAATACACCCGCATACGCAGAAGCCATTGGCACAGCAGACGTGATTGTGCTCGCTATGCCGGTCGGACAAACGCAAGCGGTGCTGCGTGACCTGCTGCCCTACCTGTCCGACCACACCATCATTACCGATGCGGGCAGTACCAAGCAGTCGGTGTACGACGATGCGCTGGCGGTTTTGGGCGAGCGCGTGCATCAATTCGTCCTCGCGCATCCGATCGCCGGACGCGAAGTCAACGGTCCGCAAGCGGCGTTGGCGGATTTATACGTCAATAAAAAAATTATGGTCTGCCCATTACCCCAACCCGCGCACAATACGCCGGAGCAGATCGCTACCGTGGTCGGCATGTGGCAGGCTACCGGCGGGTTGGTATACGAGCTGCCACTGGCAGCGCACGACGCGATTTTCGCTGCTGTGTCGCACGTGCCGCACGTACTCGCCTACGCGCTGATGAACCATGTCGCCGACTCGAACCTATCGGATGACAAATTCGCCATGGCCGGCGCGGGCTTTCGTGATTTTACCCGCATTGCCGCCGCCAGCCCCGAGATGTGGCGCGATGTGTGCCTGAACAACCGTGATGCGATTTTGCACGATCTGGATTTGTATTTAGCCCATGCGCAACAATTGCGCGATAAAATTGCCGCGTCGGATGGCGACAGCATATTGACCGAATTTACCCGCGCCAGCGAAAAACGTTTGGCCTGGGGGAAAGAGCAATAAGGAGCAGCATCGTGAAACTCTCTGCATACGGTTTTTCTGTGGGTTTGATCGGGTTAATGACTTGGGCGATACACCCAGCACATGCCAATGATTCAACCGGTTGGTTTTCAACCGGCGGCGTGCAGTATCTGAAAAATAAAGATATTCGCATGGTTTCCGAAGATTTGTACATCAGCATGGATAAAATCCGCGTGCAGTATGAATTTACCAACGACAGTGATCAGACCATTACAGAAACCGTTTTATTTCCACTGCCCGCCTTGCGACCCGGTATGGATGGTGACTTCGCCGACGTAGACAGCCTGCACAACTCATTTAAAATTTGGGTGAATGGCAAGCCCGTTGCACCACAAAAAAATCTACGCGTGCTTTGGGGTAAAAAAGACATCACGGAGCCATTCAAGCGCACCTGCAAACTGAGCGAGGCTGTGATTGTGGCGCCGTACGGAGATGGTCGAGATGATGACTATTTTGACCAGCACATCGAACCCTGCTTACAGTCTCTGAAGCGGCAAAAAGTCATTGAATACAAGCCCAATGATGGCAGTGAACACAGCATCCGCTCATGGGATGCGCAGATGATTTACAGCTGGCAGCAAAAATTCCCTGCCCAATCTTCTTTACGTGTCGCGCATGAATATGAGCCATTGGTCGGCGGCTCGGTTCTTTTGCCGCGTACAGCTGACGAAGGGCTGCGTGAATTCAAACGCGACTACTGCATAGACAACACCTTCATGAGCAAGCTGGGTAAACGCCCCGCAAGCTACTCCGCTCTCGGCTACATTCTCACCACTGGGGCAAACTGGGCCAAGCCGATTGGACGATTTCATCTGACCATTGATAAACCCAAAGACCGTTTGCTATCGGTATGCTGGGATGAGTCATTAAAAAAAGTGTCCGACAGCCGTTTTGAAGCCAATAAAACCAACTTCACACCTCAACGAGATTTAGAGGTCTTGTTTGCGCTCCCGTACAAAGATTGACTCCAAATGTAAGTACTCAACTCATATGATGACATTTGGCATCTGTAATAAATTCTCAGCCTAATGGCAAAGATCAAGAATCATGACTTCAACCAAAATCGTTGCCATTTCACGGGTAAAAAATGAAGCAGACTTCATTGAGCGGTTCATTCGTATCAATGGTCAAATTGTTGATGCTTTTGTCATATTTGACGATCAAAGTTCAGATGAAACTATTTCCATCATTCAAAATCTGCATGCCGAAGGACATCCCATTGCTCTTGGAAAAATTCAAGATGCGCAAAACAATCATGCTTTTTTTACCGACATGATGTTTCAGTTGGCCCAGCGCTTTAACCCTGACTACATCATCCCTCTGGATGCCGACGAGTTGTTAATCACGGAAAAATCCAGATTATTAGCTGAATTAGAAGAGTTAACATCCCAACAATATGGTCGTTTGCCATGGCAAACTTATATTCCTGTAAATGGAGAACTATTGCCAACCCGCTTTCTGACCGACATATTTCAACCTCTTTTGCAAGAAGCCCATCAGTATCACAAAGCCATTGTTCCTGCGCATGCAAAAGGAAACTTTATTATGGGCTCTCATCAGTTCAAGGGAGATGTGATCCCTGTGCAACTCAAAACACGTCTTGCTCATTTTCCAATCCGAAGTGCTGTACAGTTGATGGCAAAAGCACTGATTACAGCACATAAATTTGAACTAAAAAACGACCCAGACAAACCGAACGAGGGCTATCATATTAAGCGGATTGCCAATGAAGTCATTCGCTGCCAATATCGATTGAACTCTGATGATTTGAAACGCTTGGCTTTGAGCTATCTGGGTATAGAATCTCAAGCCGAATACGCCCCGTGGTCACCATTGGTTGAGCCTGAGTTAAAATACACGCCTGAACCCCTAACTTTAGCACATTATCTGCATCGCTACATTTTTGAACTATCTACAGAATCTTGCAAATGAACGCACACTCACCGCACCCCACAGCTGCTCGACGCATCGAGCGCATTCACTATCTGTTTGAACAGCTGTCATATAAAACTTATTTGGAAATCGGTGTATTCAAGGGAACGACTTTCTTACATCTGCACGTACCGCATAAAGTAGGTGTTGATCCCAACTTTCTATTTGATATTGGGACGGTCACAAATGAATCAACTGTGTTAGCATCTATGACTTCTGATGAGTATTTTTCGACTGTACCCGTTGGCACTCAATTTGATTTCATTTATCTGGATGGATTGCATGTGTTCGAACAAACCTATCGAGATTTTTGCAATGCAGTCAACTTCACCCATCCGAAGAGCATCATCATGATTGATGACGTTTTACCGAACGATGAATTTTCTGCCATGCCTGATCAGCAAAAGTGCTATCAAGAGCGTCAAGCACGAGACCTTACCGATCAAAGATGGCACGGAGACGTATACAAAACCGTATTTGCATTGCATGATTTTCATCTGGGATTTGACTACTGCACCATGAGTGACGTAGGCAATCCACAAATGCTGGTGTGGCGCTCCGACGAATTCAAGCGCCAACCCAAATTCAACTCTCTGCAAACCATCAGCCAGCTGACCTACGCGCAAATGCAAGCACATATATCCATGATGCGCATAGATAGCGAGGAAAATGCTTTGCGCCGCTGCTTGCAAACACTCAAACCACAAATTTAACCCAATGGAACAACTGACCCTCAAACCGACCCAGCACGCCCGCGGCGAAATCATCCTACCCGGCTCGAAAAGTATTTCCAATCGCGTCTTGCTGCTCGCTGCACTGTCTGAAAAAGGCGCAACTACACGCGTGCGCGACGTGCTCGACTCGGACGACACGCGCGTGATGCTCAACGCCTTGAATACCCTCGGCGTATCGGTCACACAGGTGGGCGAGCACGACTACGATGTGGTCGGCACAGGCGGCGATTTTGCCAATAAAAATGCCGACCTGTTCATGGGCAATGCCGGCACGGCGATTCGTCCGCTGACCGCGGTCTTGGCTTTGCAAAACGGTACGTATCAGTTGCACGGTGTGCCGCGCATGCACGAGCGGCCGATTGGCGATCTGCTCGACGCGCTGGTGCAAATCGGCGTTCAAGTAGCGTATACAGGGAATGCGGGCTATCCGCCGTTCACACTGTCACCCGCGCGTATCCCTGAGGGTGATTTGTCGCTGTCGATCAAGGGCAATGTATCGAGCCAATTCCTCACTGCGGTGTTGATGGCCGCACCTTTGCTCAATCGCCATGTGACCATCCACGTCATCGGCGAGTTGATTTCCAAACCCTACATCGAAATCACGCTCAACCTGATGGCGCGTTTTGGCGTGCAGGTCGTGTGCGACGGATGGTCGTCGTTCACGATTGCGGCGGGTGCGCGCTATGTATCTCCAAAAGAAATCTTCGTCGAGGGCGACGCTTCGTCCGCCTCATATTTCATCGCGCTCGGCGCGCTCGGCGGCGGACCGGTGAAAATCCACGGCGTCGGCCTGTCCAGCATTCAAGGCGATGTGAAATTCGCCGACGCGCTGCAACAGATGGGTGCCAACGTGATGATGGGCGCGAACTGGATCGAGGTGCGCGGCATTCATCAAGACGATGGCTCAGATCAACTGCGCGGCATCGAGCTAGACTGCAACCACATCCCCGACGCGGCGATGACCCTGGCGACCGCTGCGCTGTTCGCGCACGGCAGCACCCGATTGACCAATATTGCCTCGTGGCGCGTCAAGGAAACCGACCGATTGAGCGCGATGGCGACCGAGCTGCGCAAAGTCGGCGCAAGCGTGACCGAAGGCGCGGATTTCATCGAAATCACCCCGCCCGCACCGCATGAATGGCACCACGCCGCGATTGATACCTACGACGACCACCGCATGGCGATGAGCTTCTCGCTGCTTGCATTTTCACCTGTCGGCGTGACGATCAACGACCCGAAATGCGTGGGGAAAACCTTTCCGACGTATTTTGAAGTGTTGGAGCACTTACTGAAATAAAGACTTGATCAAACTGATGAAGCATTCCTTTGGATATCCATTGCTAACCCAGTGCCGCTCAATTAAACTACGTCCAGGACACAAGGCACAGAGCCTCAGTCCCATTCAACCCAACACGAAGGTGGAGTCGATATGAAACAAATTGCAATCCCATTGATGTTATTGTTTTTTTCTGGCGCGGCGTTGGCGGACAACTGCGATTCAACGCGCAACACGTTTGACGATGTGTACTGCACCAACAAACTGTATGCGGACGCCGATCGAGAGCTGAATCAAAATTATCAAAAGCTGCGCGGCTTGCTCAATGCTGGGCAAAAAGCCACATTAAAACGCGCGCAGTTGGCATGGATTCGCAGCCGCGACGCGCAATGCGTTGAGGATGACGCAATTGATGTCGGCTGTCGATTGAGCACCACGCAAGAGCGCAACAATTGGCTGCGTGAACGCCTGCGCGAATGCAAAACGGTGGGCTGTATGAGCAGTCGTTTGAGTGATTGAACGGTGGGCTGTATGAGCAGTCGTTTGAGTGATTGAACGGCGGCCTAAGTCACAACACCAATCTCCTTGCCAAAACAAGGAGATTTTGTTTGACACACAGAAATAGTTAATCAAAAATTGGAACAGCATGGCTCTCAAATCCACCATCCACAAAGTCGAATTATCCCTCGCCGACACGCTGCGACATTACTACGCCGAGCACAGCCTGACGCTCGCGCTGCATCCGTCCGAGACCGAGGAGCGCATGATGGTGCGATTGTTCGCGTTCATGCTCCATGCCGATGAGCGGCTGGGCTTTGGTAAAGGCGTGTCGACCGATGACGAGCCGGCGTTGTGGCTCAAGGACGAGACCGAGGCGATTCGCCTGTGGATTGACGTTGGTTTACCGGACGAGCGGCGCATTCGCAAAGCCTGCGGTCGCGCGGATGCGGTACAGATTTATTTGTACGGCGCGCTGGCAGATAAATGGTGGCGGGATAACGAAGCGGCGATGACTGCGCTGAATAAAGTGTCGGTGTTCACGCTGCCGGACACTGCGGCGCTTAAAAGCCTGTGTCAACGCAATATGAAGTTGCAATGTACTGTGACCGAGGATGCGATTTGGCTGTCGGATGTGTCGGCGAATGCGCGCGAGGCGGATTCTTTTTCGCTGCACTGTAAGGCATTAAAGTTGGCGGAATGAGTAGGTCTCGGATACTGGTATCCGACCCAGGCTGCTGGCAAACCTCTCTGTGGCAAATTTTGACCAGAAAATTAAATCAAATACCGTTATACCCGCGCAGGCGGGTATCCAGAGTTTTTTAATAAAAACAATTAGTTAGAATGACAAACTGGATTCCCGATAAAATCATTCGGGAATGACGAGGTTCTTTTTAGAAATTGATCGTAAATTTTGAAAATAGGGACTTTGTCAAAAATCTATGTTGGATACAAGTATCCGACCTACTGCCAACCGTAGCCCGCCATGAGCGCAGCGAATCGCGGGTTTATGGAATGCAACAAGCACCCTGTGTTTATCAAGCCATCTTCCACGATTCCTGCGTTCATGACCAGCTAACGCACATGCCGCTCATAAACATTCAAACATCATTTCGCCTGTGCAGCCAAAAGTTGCTTGATGTCGTGCGCAATGCTTTCAGGTTTGGCCTCATACGGCGCGGACACGATGGTTTTGCCGTTTTCATCGAGCAGGTACAGATTCGCGGTGTGGTTGACGATGTAGTTCGGCCCGCTGCCTTCTTTTTCATACACCACTTGGAACTGTTTGGCCATCTCGCGTGTGCGCTCGATCGGCTCGGCCTGCGCACCAATGAAGCTCGGATTAAACGCGGCCATATAGGCTTTGAGCACTTCCGGCGTGTCGCGCTCAGGGTCAACGGTGATGAACACGACACGCACTTTGTCCGCATCTGCCCCGAGCTTTTCCATCACTATTTTCATTTTGCCCAAAGTCGTCGGGCAAATATCGGGGCACTGGGTGTAGCCGAAAAACACCGCGCTGATCTTGCCTTTGAGCGGCGCATTGACCTCTATGCGTTCGCCATTTTGCGTGGTCAGCGGGATGGTGGTTTGCAGATTGCTGGCGGTGACATTGGCGTTAAGGTACTGTGGCGTCGGCTGGCATGCGCTCAATGTACCCAATGTACTCAAAGCAGCGACGAGCAATGCGGCGGATAACGATTTTTTCAGCATCGGTAGCATTATGAATTTCCTTTGGAAGGGTTTTTTAAACTGGCGGTGAGCGATTCGAGCGACACCGTGCGCACGCCGTCATCGGCCTGCGCGATCGTCGGCTGCCACACTTGCCCGTAAATGATTTCAAGTGAAAGCGCACGCACCCCATCATCAAACGCAGCGTGCGCTTGCGCGCGCCATGACTCCTGTTCAGCAGCGGGCAGCGCCTGCAAACTCGGAATGAGCTGCAATACATCATGCCACAAGGTCGTGGCATCGTCGTAGCCCAGACGCACGGGTTCTACGTCCAATACGGGCAAGCCAAAACGCAAATCCTGCAAGCGTCGCCCCATCGCCATGATGGTCGGCAGGTGCTGTACCTGCGCGAGCCAGTCGGTATTGCGATTGACCAATTCGGGGAGCGAACCCGCGCCCAGCGTAGCGAACAGCAGCACGCCATCCGCTGCGAACCAGTTCGGCAGTTGCGCTAAAGACGTGAGCACATCATCCGCCGACAATGCGTCCAGTGCAAACGGCGCGAGCACAAGTGACGCGGGTTGGGCATTGGCCAATTGCGCATTCAGTTGTACAGGCACGACGCGTGATGGCGTATCGTTTGATGCGAATGGGTTGAGCTTGTGCAGCCATGATTGCTTTTCTGCAGGCAGTGCATATTCACTCAAATGCCACTGCTCAATAGCCGCTTTTGGATAAGTACGGCGCAGCTCATCCGCCGGTAAAGGTGCAGGGCTAATCTCGCGCACAGCGTTCAGCGGCATGGTCATCACCTCCGCGCGGCGCAGCAAATCGCGTGCGGCGTAGTGCACCAGATTATCGGGGATATGGACTTTGGTCATTTTAAATGTGATTGAAATGCGTGGAACCAGTTGAATCATGCACGGATACGCCGTAACATGGCTTAATTCACGCATTTTAACATGAGCCATCCATTGCCCCAAACCGTATGTTCACCCATTTTGTCGCATCGCTGAATCAACGCAAAAACCGCCTGTATGACCATTTGGCCAAAAGGGTCGGTGGCTGCGTGCTCTGTGGTCAACCATCGGGAGAAAGCTTGGTATCACCGCGCCTATGTTGGGACTGCGCGCACACGCTAACGCATACGAGCATGGACGAAACCCCGCATCCGCGCTGCACTCAATGCGCCCACCTGCTGCACACCGCTGAGCCGCTCTGCGGCGATTGCCTGACCGATTCGCCTGCGTTTGATCGCAGCTTGGCATTTGCTGATTATGACGGGCAATTACAACACGCCTTGCTGCAATTTAAATTTCACCACGCGCTGCACCTTGCGCCTCTACTGGCCGATGCACTGCGTCATGCCTTGAGCGAATACGCGCAAACGCAGCGTCCCGATGCGCTGATTCTCGTACCCGCCTTGCCCACGCGCGTGCAACAACGCGGATTCAACCCATTGCGCTTAATCATGCAGCACATTGATCTGCGCAGCATTTGGCCGAGCCATACGCCGGTTTTCAGACCCGACGCACTGATGCGCGTACATCACGATCAACTGCAAATTCATGTGAAACCCGATAAGCGGCGCAAACAGGTGAAAAACGCTTTTGCGCTCGCAGCGGACTTTTCACAACGCGGTCAGCACATTGCCGTGATCGACGACATCATCACCACGGGTGCGACGCTGCACGAAATCGCACACACATTGAAACAATCCGGCGCGCGGCAGGTGGATAATGTGTTGATTGCCCGTACGCCTAAGTCGCCAAAGCTTTAAAATAACGCTTTACTATTTTGACATTGCAATCATGTTCCACATCGTTCTCGTTCACCCCGAAATTCCACCGAACACCGGCAACATCATTCGCCTCGCCGCGAATACCGGCTGTCAACTGCACCTCATCAAACCGCTCGGCTTCCCACTGGATGACAAACGCATGGTGCGCGCGGGGCTGGACTACCACGAATTTGCGAATTTAAACGTATACGAGTCGTGGGATGATTTTCTCAACCGCGCCCAGCCGAATGCGACGCGGCTATTCGCCCTGACCACCAAGGGCTCAAATGTATTAACCGACACCCGATTTCAAGCGGGCGACTGGTTCGTCTTTGGCTCGGAAACACGCGGCCTGCCCGATGCGGTGCGCGACACGTTTCCAACGGCGCAACGCATCCGCCTGCCGATGATGCCGAACAACCGCAGCCTCAACCTATCCAACAGCGCCGCCATCATCGTCTATGAAGCATGGCGGCAGTGTGATTTTGCCGGTGGCATATAAGCCCCAGACAACCCATTTTCAGTTAGACTAACGAACAAGACTTCCCAAAAAGGACACGCCATGAACCAACCTTTCATCCCACCCGCAGAAGTAGCTGAAGACGTCCGCACCGCCCTCGCCGAAGACATCGGCAGCGGCGATTTGACCGCCCTAATGATTGAGCCGACACAACAAGCACGCGGCTACATCATCGCGCGCGAATCCGCCATCCTCTGCGGCCAACCGTGGTTTAACGAAGCCTTCAAACAAGTTGATCCGAACGTCACCATCCAATGGCACGTCAACGAAGGCGATCGCATCGAACCCAATCAAGTCTTGGTCGAAATGCACGGCGCGGCACGCTCACTGGTGACCGCTGAGCGCACCGCACTGAACTTTTTGCAACTGCTTTCCGGCACCGCCACCACGGTCAATACCTACGTGCAAGCCATTGCGGGCACGAACACCCGCGTGGTGGACTCACGCAAAACCATCCCCGGTTTGCGTCTGGCGCAAAAATACGCCGTACTCGTTGGCGGCGGCGCGAACCACCGCGTGGGTTTATACGACGGCATTTTGATTAAAGAAAACCACATCGCCACCGCTGGCGGCGTGACCGCCGCACTCAAAGATGCCTACGCCATCGTCGCTGCACCGGATATCGCTGCGCGTCCCGTACCACCATTCATACAAATCGAAGTCGAGCGCCTCGATCAGCTCACCGAAGCCCTGCAAGCCGGCGCGAAAATGGTGCTGCTCGACAACATGACGCACGAACAAATCGCCGAAGCGGTACGCATCAATCGCGAGCAATTCAACGGTCAAGCCGTGCTCGAAGTCTCAGGCAACGTCTCGCTGGACAACATCCGCAGCTACGCCGAACTCGGCGTGGATCGCATCTCCAGCGGTAGCTTGACCAAACACATCCGCGCGACCGACTACTCCATGCGCGTCAATGCAGTCTAAACCTAATCTTATCGAGACGAGAACACCATGAACCTCAACGAACACAAAATGTTTGAAGTCGATTACGACCTCGCCGAATCCAACAATGTATGCAGCACCGCCGTCGCATGGGCGCAAGTTCCCGCCGAGCCGAGCCCAGCCGAGCGCGAACGTCTCATCGCGCGCATCAAAGCACTGCTGATTGAGAAAAACGCCCTGCTAGTCGCACACTACTACGTGCATCCTGATCTGCAAGACTTGGCCGAAGCCACCGGCGGCATCGTCTCCGACTCGCTCGAAATGGCGCGCTTTGGTCGCGATCATCCGGCGCAAACCTTGATTGTCGCCGGCGTGCGTTTCATGGGCGAATCGGCGAAAATCCTGTCGCCCGAAAAAACCGTACTCGTACCCGATCTGCGTGCTGAATGCTCGCTTGATCTCGGCTGTCCGATTGACGAATTTTCTGCCTTTTGCGATGCGCATCCCGACCGCACCGTGGTCGTGTATGCCAACACCTCGGCCGAAGTCAAAGCGCGCGCCGACTGGATGGTCACCTCCTCCATCGCGCTCAAAATCGTTGGTCATTTGAAAGAACAAGGCAAAAAAATCATCTGGGCGCCAGATCGCCACCTCGGCACCTACATTCAAAAGCAAACCGGTGCGGATATGCTGCTGTGGCAAGGTTCGTGCATCGTGCACAACGAATTCAAAGCCATTGAACTCGAAAACCTCATCGCAAAACACCCACACGCCAAAGTGTTGGTGCATCCCGAATCGCCCGATCCCGTCGTGCAGCTCGCCGATGTCGTTGGCTCCACCTCCGCCATTCTCAACGGTCCTGCGCAGTTCCCCGACTGCGACACCTTCATCGTCGCCACGGACAATGGTATGCTGCACCAACTGCGGCAAAAATACCCGACGCACACCTTCATCGAAGCACCAACCGCCGGCGAATCCGCAACCTGTAAAAGCTGCGCCCACTGCCCGTGGATGGCGATGAACAGCCTGCAAGGCGTAATCGACACGCTCGAAAAAGTCGGCAGCGGCTACAACGAAATCGCCATCGACCCCGCGATTGCCGAACGCGCCAAACTACCGATCGTGCGCATGCTCGATTTCGCCGCCGCCGAAAAAGCCAAAACGCAGCAGACTGAGAACAGCAAACAAGCCGCCGATTTTCAGCCGAATATCGGACCGGCGTAAAGACATCGCCTCATGTGTAGGGTGGGCAAATTTTAATTTGCCCACCATCCCAAAAGGCCAACCATTGAGCAGCACATCATGTCTGAATACCGGCGCAGCCAAATCCCCGGCGGCATCTACTTTTTTACCGTGACATTGGCGAATCGTGGGTCTGAATTACTCACTCAACACATTGATCTGTTACGCCAAGCATATGCCCGCGCTAAGCAATTACATCCATTCAAAACCATCGCCATTTGTATTTTGCCCGATCATCTACACGTTATATGGGAATTACCACCCGATGATGCACGATTTGATTTACGTTGGCGCATCATCAAGGGAAATTTCTCCCGACATTTTGAGAGCAATACCGAACGCAGCACCAGCAAAACCCAAAAACGTGAAAAAGGTAGGGTCTTAGGAAGCAGAATATTACAAAGGTTGCTCACGAAGTAATTTAAGAAT
>CAYZVI010000017.1:0-16701 GCA_964481695.1 uncultured Hydromonas sp.
CTAAAGGATAGAACGTGAGTAACTTAATCATCCGTAAAGTCGCCGTTCTCGGCGCCGGCGTGATGGGCGCGCAGATCGCTGCGCATCTGGTCAACGCAAAAGTACCCGTGGTTTTATTTGACCTGCCAGCCAAAGAGGGCTCAAAAAACGGCATCGTCGAAAAAGCACTGGCGAATCTGAAAAAACTCAGCCCAGCACCATTTGGCAACGCAGCGGATGCAGCGTATGTCGAAGCGGCTAACTACGAAACTGATTTGGCTAAACTGGCTGAATGCGATTTGGTGATCGAAGCGATTGCTGAGCGCATGGACTGGAAACACGATCTGTATGCCAAAGTCGCACCTCACTTGGCGCCACAGGCTATTTTTGCTTCTAACACTTCTGGTTTGTCGATCAACGAATTGGCCAAAGGCTTTGATGATGAGCTGAAAAAGCGCTTCTGCGGCGTGCACTTTTTCAACCCACCGCGTTACATGCACTTGGTCGAATTAATCCCGACCAGCAGCACGGAGCCAGCGACGCTGGATAACCTCGAATCATTCGCTACCACGACGTTAGGTAAAGGCGTGGTGCGTGCCAAAGACACACCGAACTTCATCGCCAACCGCGTGGGCGTGTTCTCGATCTTGGCCGTGATGGCCGAAGCACAAAAATATGGTTTGGGTTTTGACCTCGTGGACGATTTGACCGGCTCTAAGCTGGGGCGCGCGAAATCCGCAACCTTCCGTACCGCCGACGTGGTTGGCTTGGACACCATGGCGCACGTGATCAAAACCATGGAAGACAATCTCAAGGATGATCCGTTTGCAGCGAACTATCCAGTGCCGCCAGTATTGAAAGCCTTGGTCGAAAAAGGCGCGTTGGGTCAAAAATCAGGTGCGGGCTTCTACCGCAAAGAAGGCAAGGAAATTAAAGTTCTGGACGCCGCCAAAGGTGAATACGTCACCGGTGGCGCGAAAGCCGACGAATTGGTCGCGCGCATCCTGAAAAAACCGGCGGCAGAGCGATTCAAATTGTTGCGTGAAACCGATCATCCACAAGCACAATTCTTGTGGTCGATTTTCCGTGACGTATTCCATTACATCGCCGTCCATCTGGAAAGCATTGCTGACAATGCACGCGACGTGGATTTTGCGATTCGTTGGGGCTTTGGCTGGAACGAAGGTCCGTTTGAAACGTGGCAAGCAGCGGGCTGGAAAGAAATCGCCGGCTGGATTGCCGAAGACATCGCCGCGGGCAAAACCTTGTCCAGCGCACCATTGCCAGCATGGGTGAACGAAATCGATGGCGTACACAAACCAGAAGGTTCGTACTCGCCAGCGAAAAAAGCATTCGTGCCGCGCAGCAGCTTGCCTGTGTATCAACGTCAAGCCTTCCCAGCATTCCTGTTGGGCGAAAACGCAGCCGATCCGAAAACGGCGGGTACCACCGTATTGGAAAACGACTCCATCCGTTTGTGGCATCAAAATGATGACGTATTGATCGCGTCATTCAAAACCAAGATGAACACCATTGGGCCAGAGGTATTGGATGGCTTGACCCAAGCAATCGACTTGGCCGAAAAAGAATACGCCGGTTTGGTGATCTGGCAGCCTGCGTCATTGAGCGGTGGGCCGTTCTCGGCGGGCGCGGATTTGCAAGCGGCCATGCCGTTGTTCATGAAAGGCGGCGCACGCGCGGTTGAACCGTTCGTGAAGAAATTCCAAGACACCGCCATGCGCGTGAAATACGCTCAAGTGCCAGTTGTCGCAGCAGTTGCAGGCTTGGCTTTGGGTGGCGGTTGCGAAACCCTGATGCACTGTGCGCACCGCGTGGCGCATCTGGAGTCGTACATCGGCTTGGTTGAGCTCGGTGTGGGCTTGGTGCCAGCGGGTGGCGGCTTGAAAGAAGCGGCTTTGCGTGCATCCAATGCAGCAGCGACTTATGGTTACAGCAACTTGACCGAATTTGTCAAACCGTGGTTCCAAAACGTCGCAATGGCCAACGTGGCAAAATCTGCGCGTGATGCACAAAGCATCGGCTACCTGTTGCCAACCGACACCATCGTTTTTAACATCCACGAATTGTTACACGTGGCCAAATCACAAGCGCGTGCATTGGCAAGCGCGGGTTATCGTGCACCATTGGCTGCGGCCAACATCACAGCGGCGGGTCCTTCAGTGCAAGCGACTTTGCAATCGATGATTGTGAATATGCGCGATGGTGGCTATATTTCACAATACGATGGCGAATTGGCGACGCGTGTGGCCAGCATCTTGTCGGCGGGTGGGGTAGAAGCGGGCACAATGGTCGACGAAGCATGGTTGCTCAAACTCGAGCGTGACAACTTCATCGACGCGCTGGGCAAACCAAAAACCCAAGAACGCATCATGGGCATGCTCTCAACCGGTAAGCCTGTTCGCAACTAATGAACCCGTTGTGTGGGCAAAAGCGATTTTGCCCACGCCATCGCTGAATAATCAAACGGTGCGAATACAAACCGCCACCGTTTAGGAGTAAAAAATGACTCAATTGCAAGAAGCATACATCGTCGCCGCAACGCGCACCCCAGTGGGTAAAGCGCCTCGTGGCGTATTTAAAAATACCCGTCCGGATGATTTGCTGGTACACGCGATTCAAGGCGCCTTGGCACAGGTACCAACTTTAGATCCGAAATTGATCGAAGACGCCATCGTTGGCTGTGCGATTCCACAAGGACCACAAGGTCTGAACATGGCGCGTATGAGCGTGCTGTTTGCCGGTTTGCCGCACTCTGTGGGCGGCGTGACCGTGAACCGCTACTGCGCATCCGGCATCACTGCCGTGGCCATGGCTGCTGATCGCATTCGCACGGGCCAAGCGGATGTGATGATCGCTGCGGGCGCAGAATCCATGAGCATGGTACCGATGAACGCGATTTTGACCGACATGAATCCGGCGATTTTTGAAAAAGATGAAAACCTTGGTATCGCTTACGGCATGGGTTTGACGGCTGAAAAAGTCGCCGAACAATGGAACGTGTCGCGCGAGGACCAAGATGCCTTCTCGGTCGAATCGCACCGCCGCGCTTTGGCCGCGCAAGCAGCCGGTCAGTTTGACGCGGAAATCACACCGGTGACGGTTCGTGACACCTATGTTGATTTGGCGACACAAGAGCTGAAAACCCATGAATTTGTGGTGAGCAAAGACGAAGGTCCGCGCGAAGGCACCACGATGGAAGGTTTGGCCAAACTCAAGCCGGTGTTCGCCGCTAAAGGCAGCGTGACTGCCGGCAGCAGCTCACAGATGTCGGACGGCGCGGCAGCGTTGATCTTGGTGTCTGAGCGTTTCCTCAAAGAACATAATCTGACGCCAATCGGCCGTTTCGTATCATTCGCCGTGCGCGGTGTTGATCCGAAAATTATGGGTATTGGCCCGAAAGAAGCGATTCCTGCGGCATTGAAAGTTGCTGGTTTGACTTTGAATGACATGGATTGGATCGAGTTGAACGAAGCGTTCGCGGCACAATCATTGGCGGTGATGCGCGATCTGAACCTCGATCCAGCCAAAGTCAATCCGTGGGGTGGTGCGATTGCCTTGGGTCACCCATTGGGCGCGACTGGCGCGATTCGTTCTGCGACTGTGTTGAACGGTCTGAAACAATCCGGTGGCAAATACGGTATGGTGACCATGTGTATCGGTACTGGTATGGGTGCGGCGGGTATTTTGGAACGCCTGTAATCGTCCGAATGATGTGATCCGTCCGAGCAAACGTACTCGGACTGGACGCATCATGCAGCAAATCATATAAGCAACACATCAAGATCATCACTTAGTACAGTCAAGTGAACCATAAGCCGTGAGTTCAATCTATTCACGGCTTTGGTTTTTCTATGGCTAAATTTTGCAGATTTGTCATCGTGCAATGATTGCAAAAAATACGGACTGAGTTAAACTAAAGCCTCTGCACATTCAACAAGGAGCATACGATGAGCATCATCAGTCACATCGACGGACACATCGCCTCGCTGCAAATCAACCGTCCCGAGGCGAAAAATGCTTTGACGCTCGAAATGTACCAGCACATGAGCGACGCCCTACGCGCTTATGAGCAAAACGACGCGGTGCGCGTGGCGGTGATCTACGGACAGCCGGAAATGTTCTGCGCGGGCAATGACCTGAACGATTTTTTGAACAACGTCACGGACATCGCCAGCTCGCCAATCGTACAATTTTTATATGCGCTGCGTGATTTTTCCAAACCGCTGGTCATCGCGGTCAACGGCGTTGCGGTTGGTATTGGTGTGACCATGCTGTTGCACGCGGATTTTGTCGTCGTGGGTGATACTGCGCGTTTGTCTACCCCGTTTATCAACCTTGCGCTGTGTCCTGAAGGCAGCTCCAGCCTGAACATGGTGCAAAATGGCGGCTACCTCAAAGCAGCAGAAAAACTCATGTTCGGCGAGCCATTCACCGCGCAAGAAGCCGTGAATATCGGTATCGCCACTCAAGTCATGCCTGCGGGTGAAGTCGATCAATACGCCTTTCACCGCGCCAAGCAACTGGCTGAGAAAAGCCCACAAGCAATGCGCGAAACCAAGCGACTACTCAAAGCACATAACGCTGATCGCGTGCGCGCCGCGATGGATGCTGAGATAGAAGCGTTTGCCCGCTTAATGAAGGGCGCGCATGCACGTGAAGCGATCACCGCGTTTTTTGAAAAGCGCAAGCCCAATTTTGAATAAAATGGATTTACGCTTTTGGCAAAGACTAACCTAACGTGCTGCGCGTCATTGCCGCGTAAGCGGAAATCAAGACTTGGTTTGTTGTTCCAATCATTCATAGGGTTGGTTTATAAACAACGGTTTGCAAGCCAGTGCACCTTGTGGTACATTGTCACCCAGTGAAACAGCGCCGATTTGATTTCTGCTTGCGGGCGCGGTTGGAGAGTAAAATCCTTTCAACCAAAACGGCTAAACGAAACACACCCAAGTGGCGTTTGGCAGTTTTATACAATTGACCAGATGTAACTTGGGTTTTTTTATGGGCACATCATGAGACAGATACACATGAGCCAAACACATACAAGCCAGAGCGAGATTTTAAGACCCGTGCCGCAGACGCTGCATTTTAGCGAGCCGTTGCCGTTGCAAAGCGGCGCATCCTTGCGCGATTACACGCTGATGTATGAAACCTACGGCACGTTGAACGCGGCGCGCGACAATGCCGTATTGATTTGTCACGCATTGAACGCCTCGCACCATGTCGCGGGGATGTATGAGAATGGCGATGCGGGCTGGTGGGACAATATGGTCGGCCCGGGCAAACCGGTGGATACCAACCGATTTTTCGTGGTCGGCGTGAATAATCCGGGTTCGTGCTTTGGTTCCACCGGCCCGATGCACGCCAACCCTGATACCGGTAAACCGTATGGTGCGGATTTTCCTGTGGTCACGGTGGAGGACTGGGTTGATGCGCAAAAACGCCTGATGCACGCGCTCGGCATTGCGCAGTGGGCAGTGGTGATGGGCGGCTCGCTCGGTGGGATGCAGGCGATGGCGTGGAGTGTGCGTTATCCGGAGTTATTGCGCTACTGCGTGGTGATTGCGTCGAGCACGAGTTTGTCGGCGCAGAATATTGCGTTTAACGACGTGGCGCGTCAGGCGATTTTGACCGACCCCGATTTTCACGGCGGGCATTTTTACGAACACGGTGTGGTGCCGAAAAACGGTCTGCGCGTGGCGCGCATGATCGGGCACATCACGTATTTGTCCGACGACGATATGGCGGAGAAATTTGGTCGTGAGTTGCGCCCGCTCGAGCACGCGCAGGATCAGGTGCGTGATTCGTATCGTTTTGACTACGGCGTGGATTTTGAAATCGAATCGTATTTGCATTATCAGGGCGATAAATTCGCGACCTACTTTGATGCGAATACGTATTTACTGATTACCCGCGCGCTGGATTATTTTGACTTGGCCAAGGCGGATGGCAATAAAAACCCGCAAGCCGACGTGTACAGCGCGACTGAGCGCGTGCAGGCGGATTTCCTGGTGGTGTCGTTCACCACCGATTGGCGGTTTTCGCCCGAGCACAGCCATGATCTGGTGCAGGCGCTGGTGAAAAACCGCAAAAATGTGGCGTATGCCGAAATCGACGCACCACACGGACACGATGCGTTTTTGATGAGCGATGAGCGCTATCACAATGTGGTACGCGCGTACTTCAATAATATTGCCGTGGCGCAGGAGGTGTAATATGAGTCAACTTAATGCGCCCACATCTACAGTGACAATACAACCGTTCAATCCGGCTGCAGTATTGGCGGGCATGGATCGCCCCGATTTTGATGTCATCAGTCGCTGGATTCCCGAAGGCGCGCATGTGCTCGATTTGGGTTGTGGCGATGGCACGCTGCTGGCGAAATTGATTCGCGAGCGTCGCGTCACCGCCTACGGGATTGAAAAAAATGACACCAATATCGCGGCCTGCGTGGCCAAAGGCCTGCATGTCCTACAACAGGACTTGGAGTCCGGCTTATCGTGGTTTGGCGACGATAGTTTCGATGTGGTCGTGCTGTCGCTGACCTTGCAGGCGGTGCACGAAACCGAAAACATCATGCGCGAAATCGTGCGCGTGGGCAAAAAAGCCATCGTATCCGTGCCGAATTTTGGCTATTGGGCGCATCGTTTGTCCGTGTTGCGCGGACGCATGCCAGTCTCCAAAACCCTACCGTATGAGTGGTACAACACGCCGAATGTGCGTGTGCTCACGCTGAATGATTTTGAAATCCTCGCGCGCGACCTCAACTGCCGTGTGACACGTCGTGTGGTGCTGCACGATCAGCAGGAAGTGCATTTCTTGCCGAATCTTCGCGGTAGTTTGGCTATTTTTGAGATGGAGTGATGAAGCGGATTTTGGCATTGATGGCGGCTCTGGCTTGGGTGAATATCGCTCAAGCGCAGGGCGTTTTTTGTGCCAAGAACACGCCGACAACACCTGCCGAACTCGCTGCGCAATTGGCCTGTCAGGAGCATGAGTTGTGGCGCGAGCCATTTATTAATGCCGATGGGCAATTGGTCAAAATAGGGCCGATGGAGGCCGAGCGCGATGCCCTGACTGGTGGTGCACCCGCTTGGCGACGGGTCTTGTACTACTGGCAAAACAGCGTCGGGCTGAACGATTTATTCCGTGGGCAACAGCCGCCGGATTACCCCGACACGAGGCAGAATGATGCGGTAACTCGCACGCAGATCGTCGATACGCCATGGTCGGGTGCATTCATCAGCTACCTGATGCGCATGGCGGGATTGAACGAGGCGCAGTTTCATTTTGCCGATGGGCATATTCGTTATATCAAGCCGGCGCATGCTGCGGAGGTTGAGGCTCAAGCGACTTTAAACGCACCACCGAATGCCTACGCGTTTCGTGTGCGCGATCCGCTCACTACGCCCATGCAGGTGGGCGATTTGCTGTGCTATGTGCGTGAATCGCGTCGGGTTTTTGGCGCATCGGGTTTTCGACAATGGCTGGATGAGCATTACAATGACGATCAATCGCTCAAAACCCACTGTGATATCGCGGTGGGCGTGACGAAAAATCGTGCGTACACGGTCGGTGGTAATGTGGTACAGGCGGTCACCATGCGTGAGCTCAAGCTGAATGCCCGTGGTGCACTGTCTGTGAAGTATACTTTACCCATGCGCGGCGGATCATGGCTGGCCGATGCGTTGAGTGAGGATAATGAGCCTTCTTGCCGTTTGGATGCGCTGGCGCAATGCAATATGAATCGACAGGATTGGGTGGCATTACTGCGTTGGGTTGGTAGTTAGTTGTGCTCAACGCCAGTTCGATCATTCAATCGTGTTAAACATTCCTTAGAGAAAAACTATGTCAGATATGTCCGGCTTCGAGCTGTTCTCCCAAATGATGGCGCAAAAGCAATGGTCGCTTTTGCCTCGCATTATCGAACAAACGTCGCAACAGTTTTCTGGTCATGCTTTGGGACAAAAACTCATGGATATGGGTACAACTTTGTTCCGAGCGGGTGAATATTCTCAGGCTTTGACTTGCTATTTGCAAGCCGAACCTCATTTGGTCACCTTGCCTGGAAAAATCAATATCAATGGCTTGATTTGCAGTACCTATCAGCGGTTAAAAGATTTAGATAAAGCAGTCGCATTTGGTGTGATTGGCATACAAGCTCGCGATCAATTGAGTCAGCTATCGCGCCCTCAAAAGATGGTCGTGGCTTTCTCTTTGTTTGGTTGCGCCCCAATTTATGGTGAAACAGCAATTTTGAATGCAAAAGCCATGCCCGATGTATATCCGGGGTGGGAAATGTGGGTGTATCACGATAAAACGGTACCCAGTCATGTGTTGAAGCGTTTGAGTGCTCTTAACGTTCGTTTAATTAGCGCTGAGGAAGAAAATGTCACCCATATGCCGGGAACTTTTTGGCGGTTTTTAGCATTAGAGAGTTCTGAATGTGCCGCAGTCATTATGCGCGATGCAGACTCGGTGATTTCAGGGCGTGAGCAGGTATTGGTACAGGAGTGGATAAGCTCAGATCAATCATTTCATGTGATTCGAGATTGGTACACGCATACGGATTTGATGTTAGCGGGGTTGTGGGGTGCAAAAAATGGATTGCTCTCTGGAATTCGTGGTTGGATTGACCAGTATTTAAGCAAAAACGCTCAAATTCATCCAACCCATGCGGATCAGTTCTTTTTAGCGGAATTTGTTTGGCCGCGAATTAAACATTGCTGCTTGCATCACAGCAGCATTTACACAATGTCGGATACCTCTTGGCCTGATAGCTTGCCTATTATTGATCAGTCAGATGTGGGTCATGTCGGGGCACGCATGTCGATAAGCTATCAATCAACTCTCACTAACCCTTATGTGTTGTCGTTGCTGGAGAACGGGAAAGTTATTGGTTCTTATACGATGCCAGCGGGCGAGGGGTTTGAATTGCCTCTTGCTTATCATCGAGCGATTGAGCAGGGGGGTATGCAGATGCGAATCTTACCTTATAGTGTAGAGATACAAGGCGGCAAAGCCTGAAAACGACCCCCCATAACTTTTCAATTGATTGATGAGCTGATTGAGCCGCAGCAATCAGCTCTGTTTGTTTGTCGTTGAAGTTTGAATGGTTATTTGAGGTAGGGGCTGGTATTGAATTTGCCATTTACCCGTTTCAACGTGCTGATAATATTCTGTGGGCATCTCGAACTCATCCCGCCCATCTTTTGCTGTTCGATGATAGCGCATCACGATTTGCTGTTGTTCATCCAGCACTGTGACTAAATATTGGTGTATGTGAGGTGACATAGTGACGGTTATGCGCTTGGCTTTGAATCCACCCAATGCATCCGAACCGTCCGTTCCGGGTCTTGGTGAGTCAATTGCCGTAGCAAACGGCAGGTCGTGTACAGTGTCATGAACCAAGCAGTAAGGTGCGATTTTTGGCCAAATCACTTCTGCTAAAAAAATTTGATCCGCATGTGTGGGGTGAAGTTTGCTTCTGGATTGCAAGTGTGCTTCAATCCACTCGTTCATATGTGCCAACAAAGGTGCGTGTGCGCCCCACATCCCCGCCAATATTAAATCCAGATGAGAGTACCAGTCACGAAACACATGAAACGGCTTTCCTGAGTCCATCCACTGTTTTACCCACTGCGCTTCACGTGTGCTGATGATGGAGTCTGCATCGCGGAATTGTACTTTCGCGACCTGTGGTTCAGTCACCGCATGAAAACGCCAAAAAGTTCCCGGCCAATGAGCAATTCCAATTTGAGTGACGTCGAGCAAACGAACCCGATGGTTGTGCAAACGTTGTAAGACATGTTCGGGAACACTTTGATCGTGATACACCCACATGCGCCAGCCGGGATACACATCGGGCATCGCTTTGGCATTCAAAATCGCTGTTTCGCAATAAATCGGGTTATCCCCAAACAGTGAAAATGAAAGCACATGGTGATTGATTCCAGCCTGTTGGCAGACCCACTCTGATTCTAACGTTAAAGACTGAGTTCCTTGTTGAGCGCTGACTTCATAATTGTGCGCATTACATGCTTGGATAGCGGCATTTTTATAGCTCATCGCTTGACGCAGTAAGTGTAGCGGATCGTGTGGGTTCTGACTCATAGGACTACCTCGTCATAAAAGCAGTGAATTCTAGTGGGATGGGTGCGCTCAAATTCAGCGTTTCACCGGTTTGTGGATGGGTGAATTTCAGGCTGTGGGCGTGTAGGAACATGCGTCCGCCGGTGATTTTAGCCAGCGCCTTGTTTAGCTCAAAATCGCCGTATTTATCATCGCCCACGATCGGATGCTCGATGGCGGCGCTGTGCACACGGATTTGATGCGTGCGACCGGTAAAAATTTTCACCCGCACGGCGGTGTAGTCGCCTGTGATTTGGTCGATGTTAAATTGCGTGTGTGCCGTTTGGCCTTCGCCTTCGTGTGCGACCACCACGCGACGTTCATCGTTTGCCGCGACGTATTTATGCAGCGGGGCTTTAACATGCGTGACTTTGTCGCTCAATGGACCTTTTAAGATCGCGTAATAACGTTTGTCCATCCGACCATTGCGAATCTGCTCGTGCAGATGCACCAGCGTGCTGCGTTTTTTTGCCAAAACCAGTAGGCCGGAGGTCTCTTTGTCCAGTCGATGAACCAATTCGAGAAATTTGAGCTGCGGATAGGCCGCACGCAGTTGCTCAATCACGCCGAACGACACACCCGAACCGCCATGAACAGCCAGTCCCGCTGGTTTGTCGATGACCAGCAGCGCGTCATCCTCAAAAATAATCGGTAATTTGGTTGCGCGGTGCGCGGGTACGGTGGCGGGCGTGGATGCGCTCATGCGCACGGGCGGGATGCGTACCACGTCGCCGGTTTGCAGTTTGTAATCCACGTCAATCCGTCCCTTATTCACGCGTACTTCACCTTTGCGTACCACGCGATAAACCCACGATTTGGGTACGCCTTTGCACACGCGCAGGAGAAAATTGTCGATTCGCTGGCCGGCTTCGTGCTCGGCGATGGTGTGCATGCGCACGCGCAGAGCGGCGGAATCTGAACCATTTACGGGTTGAGCGGCGGAGGGACGAGAGGGTGCTCGGCGGGAAAAATCGGTCGGTTTGGTCATGGTCGGGTCGTTTAACGAGATATTTCGTTTAAAATCCTTGCGTAAGTGGTTCATTTTGTTATAATTTGCCTGCGCTAATCGCGCCGACAGAGCTTTTATCCAAAAGCGTAACGCCAGTGGGCGCTGAGCGGTGCGACGGCGGTGTGGGCTGAGGGACGGACTTGTGTCCCGCTTTTAAGGCCTCGCTGAACGCTATTGTAACGGGTTTAACCGATTTTTCCTCGATGTTTGATGCAATAGGTACCAAAGGAACGCTTTGATTCCGGTATCCTGAATAGCATAAGCATAAAAAACGGATGTCTAAAGCAGCGACCTGCTGCGCACTTATCGGGTGTGTGGAGGTAGCTGTGGACGCAAGCACAAGTAATATGTGTTGTATAACGGAAGAAAGATTTTAATTTCAAGCCGCTTGCGCTGATGCGCTGTTCGGTCATACATATGCTTGAAGACTTTTGAATAAAAACAAAAAGTTCCCTTCAAAGCAGACGAGCACACAGCAGGCTCGACTTGAAAATGATGGTGAAATCAAAAATAAGTTCGGTTCAAAAGACGAATCTATTTTTGGATGATTGTATTTACGGAAACTAATAAGTAAGCAAGTGCTCACAAATAACGTGTTTCGGCTGCTTTGGTGCAGCGGTCTGTGCGTATTTGAGTGACACAGCGTCATTGCCGAAGCGATATGCTGAGGTCTTCATCCTCTACACGGGTCGGTAGCGATTCATAGGTGATGAAATAATTCTTTCCAACTCCGTTTGCCGCGCGCTGATTCTCGTTGATTTGCGTCCAAGGCATGACGAGCGCCCCGTCGGGTGGGCGAATGACGGTAATTGCGTTTTGCGCATACCGTACGGAGTTATAAAATAATGAAACGTATGTTATTTAATGCCACGCACGCGGAGGAGCTGCGCGTGGCGATTGTGGATGGGCAAAAGCTCATCGACATTGATATTGAGTCTGCCGGACGCGAACAACGCAAAGGCAATATTTACAAAGGCGTCGTGACCCGCGTCGAACCGTCGCTGGAAGCGTGCTTTGTCAACTATGGTGAAGAGCGTCATGGCTTTTTACCGTTCAAAGAAATCGAACGCAGTCTGTTCAAACAAGGCGTTGATGCCCGCAGTGCACGCATTCAGGACGTGATTTCAGAAGGTCAGGAATTGATCGTTCAGGTGGAAAAAGAAGAGCGTGGTAACAAAGGCGCGGCCTTGAGCACCTTTATTTCATTGGCCGGTCGTTATCTGGTCTTGATGCCAAACAATCCACGTGGTGGCGGCGTATCACGCCGCATCGAAGGCGAAGACCGCCAAGAGCTGCGCGAAGCCATGAGCCAACTGGACGTACCGCAAGGCATGAGCATCATCGCGCGTACCGCAGGTATTGGCCGCTCGGCTGAGGAATTGCAATGGGATATGAACTACCTGCTGCAATTGTGGCAGGCGATTGACGGCGCAGCGCAGCCGGACACCAATGCGCAAGGCGCGCGCACCAATCCAGCACCATTCCTGATTTACCTCGAATCCTCACTGGTGATTCGTGCGATTCGCGACTATTTCCAGCCGGACATCGGCGAAATCCTGATTGATACACAAGACATCTTCGAGCAAGCGCAATCGTTCATGAGCGTGGTCATGCCGCACAATGCGCACCGCGTGAAGCGTTATACCGACGATATTCCGCTCTACTCACGGTTCCAAATCGAACATCAAATCGAGACGGCCTACGCGCGTACCGTACCGTTGCCATCGGGTGGCGCGATTGTGATTGACCACACCGAAGCACTGGTTTCCGTGGACGTGAACAGCGCCCGCGCAACGCGTGGTTCGGACATTGAAGACACCGCATTTAGAACCAATCTGGAAGCCGCCGAAGAGGTCGCGCGCCAATTGCGTCTGCGGGACTTGGGTGGTCTGGTCGTGATTGACTTCATCGACATGGAGTCATTGAAAAACCAAAAAGAAGTAGAAAGCCGCTTGAAAGAAGCGTTGCGCTATGACCGTGCACGCGTGCAAATGGGCAAAATTTCACGTTTCGGTCTGATGGAATTGTCGCGTCAGCGTCTGCGTCCGTCGTTGTCCGAAGGCTCGCACATCACCTGCCCGCGTTGTAATGGCACGGGTGTGATTCGTGACATCGAATCGTCTGCATTGCACGTCTTGCGCATTGTGCAAGAAGAAGCGATGAAAGACCATACCGCCGCGATCAACGTTCAAGTGCCGATTGATGTGGCGACCTTCCTGTTGAACGAAAAGCGTTCGGAAATCCATTTGTTGGAACACCGCACAAAGACCAACATCATCCTGATTCCGAACAAATACCTCGAAACGCCGCATTACAAACTCGACCGTATGCGTCACGATGACGAGCGTCTCGAATTGGTACAAGCCAGCTACGCGCAGGTAGAAAAACCGGAAGAAGACGAAACCTACGCTAAACGCGAGCAGCAGCAAGCCCAGGAACGTCAAGAAGCTGTGGTCAAAGGCATTACACCAAGCGCACCTGCGCCTGCGCCAGTAGAGGAAGTGATTGTCAAAGAAGTTGAAGCCGCGCCGAAACTGGGTTTGTGGGCACGAATCAAAAGTTTCTTTGGGGCCAAGCCAGAAGTAGCGCCTGAACCAGAGCCGAGCAATCAGCCGCGTCGTCGTAATGCGCGTGGTGGCTCAGGTAATCGCACTAACGAAAATCGTCGCCAAGGCGATCGTCGTCGCAATCGTGAAGAGCGTGCGGTACGCAGCGAAGATAAAGGTGACAAAACGGATAAAGCGACCAAAACTGTTAAAGTTGACGACGAAAAAACCAATAAATCTGAACGCAATCAACAGCGCAATGAGCGTCGCAACCGCAATAACCGCAATGAGCGCGACAATGCAGAGCAACGCGTCACCAAACCGCTTGAAGAAGCCAACCTCAATAAAACCGTTGAGCAAGAAGGCGATAACCTCAATGCAGGTGAAACGCGCAATAACCGCCGACGTGATCGCAATCGCAACCGTGACCGCAACAACGCAGCAAATGCAAACAATGCGGTAGCAACGGAAAATGCGGCTATTTCTGAGCATGTTGTGGCTACGGCAATTGTTGCTGAAGCGGTTTCAGTCATCGCGGCTACTCCGGTGGTTGCGAATGCTGAATCAATCATGCCAACCGAATCATCGGCAGAAGCTGGGGTGCAGCATGATGCACCAGCCAATGCGGAAATGACACCTCGTGAACCACGTGAGCGTCGTTCACGTACAGGTCGAGATCGTCGTGATCGCAGAGAGCGTCGCGAACGCCGTGAGCAAACCGATGGGTCACAAATGCCGGCCGTATCTGCGGCGGCAGGGACGATTTCCGAACTGATGCGCGAAGATGGCGTGGCGCTGCCACATCATGCGGATTATGATGCGACGCCGTTGGTCATTCAGGTTGCGGCGCCAGTGACTCATGCGCCTGCTGCTTTGGCAGAGGAATCTCCAGTTGATGCGACTGTTGCGGATGAGGCAGTTGAAACGAATGTTGAGACTGTAGTGAATGACCAGCCTGCTGTATCTGAGGTGTCTTCAGAGACTCCAGTGGTCAATGAGCCAACGAATGCTGTAAAGCAGAACGCCGAGGCGGTGGCTGCTCCGGTGGAGGCTTCCGAGCATACCGTTGAGGTTTCGCAAGCTGAGGCTATCCAGACGGTTGACGTAGTTGAAACTGTAACGCCAGCCGTTGTTGAGGTGGCAGCGGTTGAGCCGGTACAGGCAGAGCAAGCACCTTTGGTCATTGTTGCTGAAACAACCGATTTGGATTCTTTGCTTCGTCAAGCAGGTCTGGAGCTGGTACAAACGGATGCTGCTTCGGTTCAATACTCTGCTGAGCCGGTTGCGCCACAGCCACAGCATCCGCCGCGTGAGCGTAAACCACGTTTTGTGGTGGATGAAGAGCCGTTGCAATTGGTTGAAACGCAGCAGTAATTCAGTTGATCATCGTAAAATGCGCAGCTTGTCTGCGCATTTTTTATGTCATGAAGGACTCTATTTTCCCTAAAAAATGTTTCATAAAAAATTCATAGCAAAAGCAGGCAAAGTAAAAATCATTGCGGTACAATAAACTGCCTGTTACTTTTTTAAAGGAGAACAACATGAGCATTTTCGGTACCATTATGTCCAAATTGGGTTTTGGCAAAAAAGAAGAAGAAACACCTGTAGTAACTGAAGTCGCCGCAACAGAAGTTGCAGCACCTGTCGTAGAACAAGCTGCTCCTGTATCAGTTGCGATCAGCGAAGTTGATGTAGTGAGCAAATTGAGCGAATTGGCTGCGAATAATTCTGAACAATTGAACTGGCAAACCTCTATCGTCGACATGATGAAATTGTTGGGTATGGACAGCAGCTTGGCTCATCGTAAAGAATTGGCCGCTGAATTGGGCTGCCCAGCGGATTTGATGCATGATTCTGCCAGCATGAACATGTGGTTGCACAAAACTGTTTTGCAACAATTGGCTGCAAACGGCGGTAACATTCCTGCGAGCTTGTTGGCTTAATCGTCAACCCTCGCCGCAAATGCGCCACTCATCGAGTGGCGTTTTTGCTTTTTGTAGCATAGATGTGCTGAAAACGCGATAATTCGCTTTTCGTCTGTGATTGACCCGATATGTATTCAAACGATTTCCCCATCCACTACATCGAGCCGGTATTTCGCCCGCCGAGCGAGGCGCGCTCACTGATATTGCCGGTGACCAACGGCTGCTCGTGGAACCAATGCACCTTCTGCGAAATGTACACCGCGCCGCAGAAAAAATTTCGCCCGCGCACGCAGGATGAGATCGAAACAGATTTGCAGAACGTTGCCGCGCGTGGCGTGCCGGTGCGACGGATATTCATGGCCGATGGCGATGCGATGGCTCTATCCACGCATCGGCTGATGGCGGTACTCAACGCCATTCAGACACACCTGCCGGATGTGCAGCGCGTGTCCGCCTATTGCCTGCCGCGCAATGTGAGTAATAAATCGGTTGAAGAGCTTAAAGAGCTGCGTGACGCAGGGTTGCGCATGGTCTACGTCGGCTGCGAATCGGGCGATGATGAAGTGCTACGCCGCGTGAATAAAGGTGAAAGCTATGCCTCCTCACGCGAGGCGCTGATGAAACTCGGTGCGGCGAACATCACGCGCTCGGTCATGATTTTGAATGGTTTGGGCGGGACAGAATTGAGTGCGCAACATGCGATCAATTCTGCACAATTGATGAATGATGCCCAGCCCGAGTTTCTCTCCACCTTGGTGGTTTCATTCCCGATGGGTATGGCGCGTTTCAAAACTCACTTTCCGAATTATGAGTTGCCCGATACGTCGGGGCTAATGCAAGAACTCGGCTTGATGATTGCTCAATTGAATCTCAGCGACACCGTTTTTCGCAGTGATCATGCGTCCAATTATCTGGTGCTCAAAGGCACGCTTGGGCGCGACAAAGAACGGCTATTGGCACAAATTCATGACGCCGTAGCGCACCCCGAATGCGCCAATCTGCGCGCGGAATGGATGCGCGGGTTATAACCTAAAATGTAAGAACTAATCGGGTTGTTTACAGATTGATTGATAAAAGTACGTTTGAAGTA
>CAYZVI010000018.1:0-16401 GCA_964481695.1 uncultured Hydromonas sp.
GTGATGGCGCCGATTTTGAGCTTCACTGCTGAGGAAGCATGGCCGATTTTGGCGGGTGTATCGGATGAGGAAACCATCTTTACTGAGCTGTACCATACCATTCCGACGCTGAAAGATGCCGATGCTTTGCTCGCTGACTGGTTGCGTATTCGCCAACTGCGCGATGATGTGAACAAGGCGTTGGAAGATGCGCGGAGTGCAGAGTTGATTGGTTCGGCGTTGCAGGCAAAAGTGCGTATCAGTGCGCCGGCTGAGGACGCGGCGCTGTTGCAACGCTTGGGTTCTGATTTGAAATTCGTATTGATTACCTCGGCAGCGGTCGTGGCGCAGGGTGAGTCTGGTGTCGAAGTTGAAGTGGCGCAAGGACAAAAATGCGAACGCTGCTGGCACGTCACCGTTGACGTCGGGCAAAATGCTGACCATCCGACGCTGTGCGCGCGCTGTGTATCTAACCTTTTTGGTGCGGGCGAAACACGACAGTTTGCGTAAAATACATTGTGTAGGACATAAGGGCGGGTGAATACCTGCCCTTATGCTATGATTCAAACGGTTTGTATTGGAGCAATAATGCTCTTTTTATTAATAATAATGGGTGGCTTGTGAATTCTTTTTCTAAAAACAAATCGTCTGTGTGGCCCTATTGGGCGTTGGTTTTGATTGTAATTGTTGTCGATCAAATCAGTAAGTTTGCGGTCGAAGCACGCTACGCACTGCATGAGTTTGAGCCAGTGACTGCGTTTTTTAATTTGGGTCTGACTTATAACCCGGGTGCAGCTTTTAGTTTTTTAGCCAATCATGATGGTTGGCAGCGTTGGTTTTTTACTGCGCTGGCGGTGGTGGCTGCAGCTTTTTTCATGTTTCAGATTTACCAAAACCGTGACAAGATCGTAGCAAACATGGGTTTTGCGATGATTGCCGGTGGTGCGCTGGGCAATATGATTGACCGCGTACGCATTGGCATGGTGGTGGATTTCCTCGATTTTCATTGGCAGGACATGCACTGGCCGGCGTTTAATCTGGCCGATTCGGCGATTTTCATCGGTGTGGTTTTGGTATTGTGGTCTGAGTTTTTTCAGAAAAAATCCTCTGCATCCTAAATTTTTTGTTTCACACGATTCTTAGGAGTTGGGCTTGAAAACGAACTCTGCTTATTCTTTGGCGCGTCAGCAGTTGATTGAACAATTCCGTGGTGGTCAACCCACGCGTGGCGTTCGGCGATTGATTCGGGGCTTGACTGCTTTGACCGATCATACAGTGCAGCGAGCGTGGCATGATTGCTTCGATGAGCATGTGCCTCAAGATTTAGCCCATCATGTTTGTTTGGCTGCTGTAGGCGGTTATGGTCGTGGGGATTTGTTGCCCAATTCGGATGTGGATTTGTTGGTGTTGATTGATGATGCGATTCTCAGTGATACGCAACGTTTGAAAATCAATACGGCAGTTGAGTGTTGGATTGGCTCGCTTTGGGATATAGGCCTTGCGCCGAGCCATAGTGTGCGCACGGTCAGTGAATGTGTAGCGTTTTGCCATGAAGATCTGGCCTCGCAAACCGCAGTGTTGGAAGCACGCTTTTTGGCGGGTGATTCGTCGGTATTTCAGTCGTTTACGCAGCAGTTTTTTGCAGATTTTGATTTGCAGGCTTTTTGGCGCAATAAGCTCGCAGAAATGCGGGCGCGATATGCGCGCTTTGAAGATACGCCATTTAGTTTAGAACCCAATTGCAAGGAATCCCCCGGTGGTTTACGCGATTTGCACTTGATCTTGTGGTTGTCCAAAGCAGCTCATCTGGCGAAATCGTGGCATGACTTGCAGGAAATCGGTTGGCTCAATGATAAACAAGCCAGATTGATCCAAAAATGTGAAACGCGAATGTTGGCGATTCGAGCGTGCTTACATGTTTTGACACGGCGTGCAGAGAATCGATTGTTATTTGATTTGCAAACATCGCTGGCGCAAGCTTTTGATTTGAATGACAGTGATGGCAAGCGCGCCAGTGAGCTTTTGATGCAAAAGTATTACATTGCCGCACGGGTAAACTCGGTGCGCATGAATTTATTTTTGCAAAAATTTGATGAGTACATGTCGCCGGCCAATACGCCGCGTATCGCTCATAAGATCAAAGGTTTTCCTGATTTTGTCGAAGTGAATCACGAACTGGACATCAAACGTGATGACATTTTTGTGCGCAAACCGTATTTGCTTTTGGATTTTTTTTATGTATTTGGCTCGCGTCGAGGGTTGACGGGATGCTCTTCTCGGTTGTGGGATGCGGTGTTGAAATCTCGTGAGTTGATTACACCCGCATTCCGTCGTGACCCCAAAAATCGACAACGGTTTTTGCGAATTTTAAAGCTACCCAGTGGCATCACACATACCCTCCGCCTGATGCACCAGATGGGGATATTGGGACGTTATTTGCCCGCTTTTCGTCGTATCATTGGGCAGATGCAGCATGATTTGTTTCACATTTATACGGTGGATCAACATATTCTAATGGTGACGCGCAATTTGCGTCGATTTACCCTGCAAGAGCACGTACATCAACATGAGCTGGCCAATCAGGTGATGGCCGAGTTTGGCAAACCGTGGTTGATGTACATCGCCGGATTATTTCATGATATTGCCAAGGGCCGTGGTGGTGACCATTCAGAATTAGGTGCGGTTGAGGTGGTGCGCTTTGCCAAACAGCATGGCTTGAACAAATCGCAAACCGCGCTGGTGGCGTTTTTGGTTGCCGAGCATTTGACGATGTCGCAGTTTGCGCAGAAAGAGGACTTGTCCGATCCCGACACGATTCTCCGTTTTGCCAAAAAGGTGAAAACGTCGGAGCGTCTGCGTGCTTTGTACATGCTGACTGTCGCGGACATTCGCGGTACCAGTCCGAAAGTATGGAATGCGTGGAAAGATAAACTGCTGGCCGATTTGTACCGTTCAACCATGTATGTGCTGGAGGGTAAAAGCCAGCATCCGCGTGCTACCATCATTAAGGAGCGCCAAGCTCAGGTTCGTGAGCTGTTGATGAAGCAGGGTGTGGCCAGCACGGATTACTTGGCGCAGGCCGATGCGCTGTGGCGACACTTTAATCCAGAGTATTTCATCCGCCATGATTCAGCGACGATTGCTTGGCATACGCAGAACATTGTATTGGCGCAGCTGAGTCGAGGCGAGCGTCAAGATGCTGAAATGGATAAACCGCTGGTTGCCTCGCAGCATTATGTATTAAACAGTGTTGATAACAGTGTTCAACTGATGGTTTATACATTGGATAAACTGGATTTATTTGCGCGGATTTGTGCGGTGATTCAGCAGCGTGGTTACTCGATTTTTGATGCAACCATTTATACCAGTGCACACGGAATGGCATTGGATACCTTCCAAGTGACCTTGCCAGATAATGTAGACGTTGATCAGTGTTTTTTATCTGAACTCAATAATCAGGTTAGCGCCAGCTTACAAAATGCAGCAGAGTTACGTGCGCCAAATCTTGGCCGTTTAACCTCGCGCTCACGTAACTTCCCGATTAAACCAAGCATGTCACTGATGCCGGTTGGCAATAATGAGTATGTCATTAAGCTGACGGCGACCGATCGTCCGGGCGTGTTGTATAGCATCGCTTATATTTTTCATGAGATGAATATTACCTTGCGTAGCGCACGCATCGTTACGCTCGGCGAGCGTTTGGAAGACGTTTTTGTGGTGTACAGCCCGCAATTGTTGTCACCTAATTTCGCAGCCGAATTGGAACATCGAATTGTGACTGTTTGTACGATTTAGGAGAAAAGATTGCGTTCAAGTTCGAGTGTGTTTCATTCTGTATTTAAACCCGCATGGTGGGCCAGTAATGCGCACATGCAAACCATCTTACCTGTGTTGTTGCCGTTTACGATGCCGAGCTATACGCGTGAGCGTTGGGACACGCCAGATGAGGATTTCATTGATTTGGATTGGGTCAATCGCGCAGTAGCGGATCAGCCCAATCAAAAGATTTTTATTTTGTTTCATGGTTTAGAAGGTTCAAGCAGTAGTTCGTATGCCAAAGCGCTGATGCATTTGGCCGCGCAAAAAGGCTGGAGCGGCGTGGTGGTACACTGGCGCTCGTGTAGTGGTGAAATGAACCGTCAGCGCGTGATGTATCACTCGGGCTTCAGTGCCGAAATTGACTGGGTGCTTAAACGCATGGCTCAGAATTTCCCGCAGGCGCGGCTATACGCCGCAGGGGTGTCGCTGGGTGGTAATGCGCTGCTTAAATGGTTGGGTGAGCGTGGCTCTGAGGCTGCGAAGATCGTACAGGCGGCCACCAGCATCTGTGCGCCACATGACCTCAAAGCGGGTGCGATCGCGCTACAAAGTGGCTTTAACCAGCGCGTTTATATGCGTAATTTTCTCGGCACACTCAAGCAAAAAGCGCTGCATAAA
This sequence comes from uncultured Hydromonas sp., assembly GCA_964481695.1. Taxonomy (GTDB): domain Bacteria; phylum Pseudomonadota; class Gammaproteobacteria; order Burkholderiales; family Burkholderiaceae; genus CTSOIL-112. The sequence goes on from CAYZVI010000018.1 coordinate 4,417, forward strand.
CTCACGCAGTTTCCTGATTTACCCATGACATCCGAGCAGGTGCGTGCAGCACGGAATTTTTTTGACGTTGACAATAATTTCACCGCGCCGTTGCATGGCTTTAAGGACGCAGAGGATTATTGGCAAAAATCTTCGTCCAAACAATTCATGAGCGGCATAGCTGTACCGACCATGATTTTGAACACAGCCAATGATCCGATTGTGCCTGCTGATAGCTTGGCTACCGCAGAGCAGGTGAGTCAAACGGTGACGCTTAATTACACTGAAAACGGCGGCCATGTCGGTTTTCTCACCGCCCGTCAATCGGGTGATGAGATGAAACACTTTGCTTGGATGCCCGAGCAGGTATTCTGCTTTTTGGATGCGCACGGCTAATCATCGTTCAATTCAGGCGAAGGCGTTTATAATAAGACCGATTTTTGACGCCCGAACCGATACGCCATGCCGACACAAGCTGATTTATTCGACACCCCTGACTATGAGCTTTCAGATGATACTGCGCCGCAGTATTTGCAGACGCTTGCTTGCACGTTTTCACCGAGTTTTTGGCGAGAAATCGTAGCGCGAATGTTGGCGCATGGCGAAAAGATCCCTCCGACCCGACAGCTCATCATCGTTCCCGATAATTCTATGATTCTGCCCTATCGTGCAGCATGGTCAGAGCAGGCGCATGAGGCGAACAGGCCATACCTCATGCCGCCGATGATGACGCTGATGGATTGGGCGAAGGAGAATGGTGCGCAGGACTGGGATGCGCAGGACACCGAGCGCATGCTTAATTGGATGCAGGTTTTGCCTTCAGCGTCGGTGCTGCGAGAAGCATTAGGGCAGGGTGTAGATGATGGCGATGTGATGGCTTTGTCGCGCTCATTGATTGACATGTCCGATGAGTTGAGTATTCATTTGCTGGCTGGGCGTAATATCGCTTGGGTCAAGCAGGCGGTGAATCAGGCGGTCGATGCGGCTTATCGTCGACAAACACATCAGATCGCGCAGCAGGAGTTAGCGATTTTATTGCATTGTTGGCAAGCCGATGTGGATAGGCAAACGCCGGTGGTTCGCTATCTGGCTGTATTACAGCAGATGGTGCGCGAGCATACACAGTCTGCTGCACGTCCCTACGACTGTGTATGGGTACTGCGCAACCGACCGTGGACGGCGCATGAGCAGCATTTTTGGCACCGTTATGCACGTCACGTTGCGGTGTTTGTGTTGGATATTCAATCTATAACCGTGCGCGCTGGTTTAGAGCGTCAAAAAGCGATTGTGAAAATTGCCGGTGAGCTGTCTCCGCGCTGGGAGATGGAACATTTGTCCACCGAATCAAGTTCAGAGAGTCAAATTCAATTCATCCGCGCACAAAATTTGGAGGATGAAGCTCAAACCGTAGTCCGGCAAGTGCTGCGCTGGCGTGAACAGGGATTGCGAAAAATCGCCTTAATCGCGCTGGATCGTCAGGTCAGTCGACGGGTGTGGGCTTTATTGCGTCGAGTGGGCGTGGATATTCGCGACGACACGGGTTGGTTGCTATCGACTTCGCGCGCGGCCAGTGCGTGGCACAGTGGCTTGGTGCTGCTACAAGGAGATGTGTTGGCCAAGGATTTGCTTGAGTGGTTATCGCATCCGTTGGTATTGGCGAATTGGACGGTAGAGCGAAAAGCGGCACTGCTGGCGTGTATGTATCGGCTGGCCGATCGCCAGCAAGAATATCAGAAAAAACGTCTTTGGCGCAATTGGGACGATTGGTTAAAGGCTTTGCATGTACTGGTCGGAGCAGATGAAACCGCTGCGTATGCCGATGTCCAGACCGTTTTGGAGCAGGCCAAAACCTATGCGCAGCGTTGGCAAACATCCCGAACCTTGGGTGCATGGGCACATGAGTTTATTGCATGGGCGAATAGCTTTGGTTTATGGGCCGCTTTGGAAAACGATGCGGCGGGGCAACAGTGGTGCGAGCTGATGCACCGTTGGCAATTGCTTGAAAACGCTGCCGAATGGCCATTTAATACGGCATTACAACTGATGAATGCCGAGGTGGAGCGTTTGACCTACCGTCCGCCGAGCATGAATGAAAGTAGCAGGCAAACCAATGATGTCGAGGTAACACTATTGCCGCTCGGTAATACACGTCTACGCACCTTTGATGCGGTTTGGTTGTTGGGTGCTGATGCAGGTAATTTACCCGGCCCAGAACAAGATTTGGGTTTGCTCAATTGGGCGGTTCGACGTGACTTGGGTTTGCCAACGGTACAGGATAAACAATTGCAAATGCGCATTGCGCTGCTGGATATTTTGGCGCTCAATCCGCAGGTGTGTGCGAGCTATGCCGCGCAAAAAGACGGCGCGCCCAATGCGCTCAGTCCTTGGTTGCAGCAATATCTGCGCGCTCAAGGAGGGCAAGTCATGGAAAGCGAGCGTATCGAGAACCATGTCATGCCGCGGATACAGATGCGCAGCGCAGTCACGATCGCCGCGCATGTGCCTCAGCAGATTTCCGCCACTGATTTGAGCAGCATTGCCGCGTGCCCGTATCAGTACCATGCGAAAAAAGTATTGAATATCGCCCCCATCGAGTGGCCGGACGATGAGATTGCTGCGAGTGACAAAGGCAATGTCTGGCATGCAGTGGTGGAGCGTTTTCACCAGTGGCGCGATGTGGGTGCACCAGAGCATGATGTGGAAGTTTTCATGCAGGTGCTCGATGAGCAATTAGATCCGTTGTGCGTTGAAAATCCGCGCTATTGGTCCGTCAAACAATTATTCGCATCCTACGCAGTGGCGTTTGTCGCATGGTGGCAGGCGCGTGAGCGCGAGGGTTGGCAACTCAAACACAGCGAATACGCGCCGCAACCGTTTCAAACCCAAATCATCACCGATGGTGCGGGACAGATTCAGCATGAGCTGCAGTGGCGTGGGCGTATAGACCAAGTGGATGAATGCGTCAACGAGCACGGTGAGATTCAGTGGTCGCTGATTGACTACAAAACCAATAATCTCATGAACTATAAAAAACGCATCCGCGATCATGAGGAAACGCAGTTGGCCTTTTACATCAATTTGATTGAGGCGGGTACTCAGTTGCAGGTGGTCGATGCGCGTTATGTCGGTGTAGAACGGCATGCTGAGCGGCGTTTGCCCGAGGCGCATTTGGGGGACGCGACTTATATCCATACGCAGGCAGCACAATTGCGCCAGCAGGTGCACGATGTATTTTTGCAAATGGTGCAAGGTGCGCCATTGATTGCGCTCGGTGAAAAAGGCGCATGCGTGTACTGCGATTACCGAGCGCTGTGTCGCAAAGATTATGCAGTACCCATCAGTTTGGTTCAAGCCAACGATGCAACGCAGAAAGGCGGTGTGTGATGAGTGAATCCATGCGTACTGAGGTGGCGGCTTTTTTCAAAAATCAGCAAGCCATCGAAATCGATGAGTTTACCCGCTCTGCACTTGAACCGAAAGACAGCGTGGTGGTGCGCGCTTGCGCGGGAAGTGGCAAAACATGGCTGCTCACCGCACGCATTATTTGGCTGCTGCTCGAAGGCATAGAGCCAAAACACATTCTCGCCATCACCTTTACCAAAAAAGCCGCGCAGGAAATGCGCGACCGTGTGGCGGACTTGCTGCGTGAGATGGCCGATGGTTCGCCGGAGCAGGTGGTGCGTTTGTTGACCGAACGCGGCTTGAGTGATGACGCTGCGCATGAGCGTGTCGCTGTAGCGCAGAGCTTGTATGACCGCATACTGGGATCGGGACAAGAGATTCCGATTTATACCTTTGATGCATGGTTTTATCGCTTACTCAAGGCCGCGCCGATGGGTTCAGGGGTGGCACGCGATGCGTCGCTGCTATTGGACAATGACGAGCTGCGGCAAGCCACTTGGGATGTGTTTTACCAACAGTTTAATACGAGTGCAGGGCAGGCCTTGCGCATGCATTATCTTGCTTTGATTGAAGCGATCGGCGAGTACACCGCGCAGCAGATGTTGAATTCGGCACTGGCGCAGGGCAACGAAATAGAGCTGTGGCACAAAAGTTTGGATCAACCGATGATGGTGCAACTGCGCGAAGAGATCTTGCAGGAGTCTGGTTTCGATGTGGATGCGGGTCAGGCCGGTATTGTGCAGGCATGGCATCGGGATGTCGCATCAGGTGATGCGAACGCGGCGCTGAATACCATTTTAACGGCGATGTTTGCGGGGAAACCGGAGAAAGCCGAGCGCGCACAGCAGTTACAAAACGGACTCGACAGTAATGATGCAACTAAGCTGTGGCAGGCGTTCGAGCCGTATCTCACGCAGTCGAATACCTTGAGTAAACAAAAATTCCAGTTGGACAAAGATCAGCTCAAACGTTTGCATGGCAGTATCGATAAAGACCAATTTGAAACCGCGCGAGAAGCCATCAATCAATCTTTTGCACGAAAAGCCTTGCAAGAGGCGGATTTGAAAGCATATCGACTGCACGAGCACATTTGGCCGTGTGTCATGGCCTTGCTGGAGATCGACCGCGTGCACAAACGTCGCACCCATCAATTGGAATTTGGCGACGTGTCGCGTCAGTGTTTTGAGTTGTTGCACGATGAGGCAACGGCGGCGTTCATGCAGACGCAGCTCGATGCACGCTACAAACATTTATTATTCGATGAGTTTCAGGATACCAATCCGATGCAGTGGCATATCATTCACGATTGGTTATCGGCGTATCAGGGTGATGGTGAAAAGCCGAAAGTATTTTTGGTCGGTGATGTGAAACAGTCGATTTACCGTTTTCGCGGCGCGGACGCGCGGCTGTTCGATCAGGCGCAGCGCTTGTTGTGCGAGCAGTATGACGCGGTGGTGTTGCAAACGCAGTTCACGCGACGCAACAGTCAGGCGGTGATTGATTGGGTCAATCAAATGTTCACTCAGCCCGATTGTGCGCTGGTAGATTTTAGCCCGCACCGCACGGCACAGCGTGGGAAGGTGGTTGGGAATATTGCCTGTCTGGGGTTGCCTAAAGCAGACACGACCGATGAGCTGCCAGAGCTCGTTGAAGCAGAGCCAACACCACGCGACTGGCTGCGTCAACCGCAGTATGTCATCGAGCAGAATATCCGCGATGATGAGAGCGTGCAGTTGGTCGCGGCGATTGAGCAGTTGGTCGGGCATTATCCGGTGTGGGATGAGCAGTTGGAGGCGCATCGTCCGGCACGCTACAGCGACATGATGATTTTGATTTACGGGCGCACGCATTTGGTGAACTACGAACGTTTGCTGCGTCAAGCGCACATTCCGTTTGAAAGCTCTCGTCGCGGCGGTTTACTCGATACCTTGGAGGCCTTGGATTTGATGGCGCTGGTGCAGTGGTTGCTGCGCGCAGATGATGATTGGGCGCTGTTGCAAGTGCTGCGTAATCCGATGCTGGCGGCGACGGATGAGCAATTGCTGCAATTGCGAATGTGGGTTCAGCGTTATCAGGCTGAAGGTGAATCGCTGTCTTATTGGCAAGTGTGTCAGCGGCGTAGGGCGGATAGCTCAATCGCATTGGAATCGCATTGGCATGAACGATTTGAATTGTTAAGCCAGTGGCAGGCCATGGCTGGACAATTGCCGGTGCATGATGTACTTGATCGCATTTATGCACAAGGACGGATTTTCGAGGCATATGCGCGGGTCGTGCCGACATGGTTGAATCCGCAGGTACAGGCGAATTTGCAGCGTTTTTTGCAGCTGGCGTTGGATGTGAATGCGGGGCGTTATCCGAGTTTGTCTGATTTTTTGTATGCGCTCAAACGCTCACAGGCGCGTGCGCAAGAGGGCCATTCGGAAAGTGAACCACTCGGCATGCGTGATGCCGTGCGAATTTTGACTGTGCATGCGTCCAAAGGATTGGAAGCGCCGATTGTATTTTTGATTGATATGAAAACTGCGGCAGCGCGTGCCTCGACGAATTACTGGTTGATAGACTGGGATCCCGATGAGTCGGCGCCCGCGCATGTGTCGTGGGTCAGTACGAGTGAGCGCCTGGGCTTTTGGCGTGGTCAACGGCGCGCGCAGGCCAAAGAGTTAGACGAGCAGGAGCATTTTAATAAATGCTATGTGGCGATGACCCGTGCGCGGCAAATGTTGGTTATCAGTGCGGCGCAGGAGTTAGACGAAGTTGACGACGAAATGGGTGCGGCTGAGTCGTCTGCGGTTGTTTCTGCAAGCGGTAATGGTTTGTTTGAACAATTACGTCGAGCAATCGGGGAATTGAATCCGGTCGAATCCGGCGTTTTGCCTGATCTACCACAGCAGTGGTCGGATCAGTCCAATAAATGGCTGCGGCATATCGCACCAAAGAGCATGATGGTGACTGACGATGTGCGTACAACGCCATCAGAGCGCAATGCGTACAGTGATATTGAAACCGATGACAGTACCGCACAGGTTTTCTCTGAATCACTGGTGTTGAATACGAATGACGATCATGCGGCACGTTTGGGCACGGCATTGCACTATGCTTTGGAGCGTATGACGGCAGATTATGCGCCGCTGGTTATCAATGCGGCTTCTTTGGGTGCGAAATTTTTGATTGGTTTAGATCCAGCGCAACAGATTTGCGACGCATGCGAGCGTATTGTTCATCATACTCAATGGCAGCAGTGGTTTGATGCTAAACAGTATGATGAGGCGCACAACGAGATGAGTATCATGACGGCGGACGGCCAAATCAAGCGCATGGATCGCTGGGTACGTAGCGGTTCTCGGATCGCTGTTTTGGATTACAAAAGCGGTTGGGATGCTTTGAGCTTGCCTGATTATGAGCGGCAAATGCGTGAGTATGTGGACATCATGCGCGCCATTTATCCTGATTGTACGGTTGAGGGCTATCTATTGCGCGTGGATGGCTTGGCGCATGAGGTCAATTGACCGAGCGTTGGGTTTATGCTTTGTGCAAAAAAGGATCATCGTTCGCTGATACAGTCGTGTTAGACTGATGCCTTAATTTTGAAATCGATTTAGTTAATGTGAAATTCTGTTTAATTAAAATCAGGTTTTATGCTCGTTACAAGCTAATTTGATTGCTTATTTGTTTGAGAGGAATCCATGTCTGTGTCATCTTTGCCCCTGACCCCTTTGTTTCAAGTCCAAACGGATGAAAAAGAGTTGCCGCTGACCAATGATATTCGTCTGCTGGGACGAATGTTGGGTTCTGCGATTCGTACCTATGCGGGTGAAGAGTCGTTTGACCATACGGAAACCATTCGACAAGCGGCTGTGCGTTTTCGTAAAAGCGAATCCGGTCTGTCTGGTTCGATAGAAGAGCAGAATGCAGCACATGAGGCGCGGCAAATTTCAGTGGATTTGTGCGAACGTTTGGGTGATGCGCAGGCGCTGCGTGTGATTCGTGCGTTTAGTCTGTTTTCATTGTTGGCCAATATTGCTGAGGACGTGCATCAGATTCGCCGCCGTCGTTATTACCGTTTGCAGGGCGCACAACCTCAGGTTGGCACGTTGGCACGCTCGTTGGCTAATTTGCAAGGTCGTGGCGTTTCGGCTAAAGACGCACTCAAAGCGATGTCGCGTGTCACCGTTGTGCCGGTGCTGACCGCGCATCCCACACAAGTACAGCGTAAAACGATTCTGGATCTGACCCGCGCATTGGCTCATCGCTTGTCGATGCGTGATTCTGAAAAACTCGATGAAGAGACTGAACAAGAGCTGCTTGCAGATATTGAGCGCTTGGTTAAAACGCTGTGGCAAACCGCGATTTTGCGTAAATCGAAGCTGAACGTGATTGATGAAATTAATAATGCGGTGAGCTACTATCCGATCACATTCTTAAAACGCATTCCGTCATTGGTACTGCGTTATCAAAAAATGGCACGACAACTCGGTATGGAGGAGCTGGATGTCCGAAAACTATTACCAATGACCATGGGCATGTGGATTGGCGGTGATCGCGATGGCAATCCATTTGTAACGGCTCAGACCTTGCGCGAGTGTACACATGCGCAGGCAAAAGCAGTTTTTGCACATTATTTGAAGGAATTACTCTCTTTGGGCGAAGAGTTGCCTTTATCCTCTGAGATTACGACGATGAGTGAAGGCTTGTATGCCTTGGCACAACAGGCGGGAGATGACTCACAGCATCGTTCAACTGAGCCGTATCGTCAGGCGGTGGTCGGTATGTATAGCCGAATGGCGAATACAGCACAGCAATTGTGCGGCTTGATTGCAACGCCTGAGCCACGAAATAAAAATGCCGTGCCTTACGCTCATGCGAGCGAATTTTCCCAAGATTTACAGATCATTGCGGACTCCTTGCGTGCGAACAACAGTGCTGCATTGATTGAAGGGCGATTGAATGAACTGATTGAGGCGGTGCATATTTTTGGCTTCCACTTGGCGACCATTGATTTGCGCCAAAACTCGGATGTGCACGAATCATGTATTGCTGAGTTGCTCAAAAGCGCTGGTTTAGTCAATGATTACAAGGCGTTGGATGAAGCACAAAGATGCGCTGTTTTACACGAACAATTACTTTCAACCCGAGTGTTGAGCAGCCCATGGATTGAGCAGAGCGATTTATTGCGCGATGAATTGGCTATTTTTAATGCGGCACGCGAGCTGCGCGAACAATTCGGCGCGCGCTTGATTGAGCAGTCCATTATTTCTAAATCAACCAGTGTGTCTGATATGTTGGAGTTGGCTGTGCTGCTCAAAGAGGCCGGTCTGGTTGCGAGCCAACCGGAGCCGCGTTGTGAGATTGGTATCGTACCATTGTTTGAAACCATTGAAGATTTACGTGGCGCACCAGCGATCATGCACGACTGGTTTTGTAGCAACTTGGTCAATGAGTGGCTCAATCGTCGTGAACGTAAGCAGGAAATTATGCTCGGCTACTCGGATAGTAATAAAGATGGCGGTTTCCTCACCTCGATTTGGTCATTGTACGAAGCGCAGCAAGCTTTGATTAAGACAGCGAATGATGCTCAGGTACAGGTTTCGTTCTTCCACGGGCGCGGTGGTTCGGTTGGCCGCGGTGGCGGGCCGTCTTATGAAGCCATTTTGGCGCAGCCTGCGGGTTGTATGACTGGAAAAATTCGCTTGACCGAGCAGGGCGAAGTCATCGGCGCGAAATATGCCGATCCAGATATGGGTTTACGTAACTTAGAAACCTTGGTTGCGGCTTCAATGGAAGCGGTAGCCAATGACGTGGGACAAACCGATGATTGGTCGCGCTTTGAAGTAGCTATGGGTGAAATGTCCGATTTAAGTTTCAAAGCGTATCGAAAATTGGTTTATGAAACCGATGGGTTTACCGACTTTTTCCGCGCCGCTACACCCATCAATGAGATTTCACAGTTAAATATTGGTTCGCGTCCCTCTTCGCGTAAGCCATCTCAGCGCATCGAAGATCTGCGTGCCATTCCGTGGGTATTCTCATGGGCACAGGCTCGGATGATGCTGCCGGGTTGGTATGGTGTTGGCTCTGCAATTGAGCAATGGGTGGGCAGTGATGAGGCTCGCTGGGATGAGCTACGTCATATGTATCAGCAGTGGCCATTCTTTCAATCGGTTATTTCCAATTTAGACATGGTGATTGCCAAAACCGATATGGCGATTGCCAAACGATACACGGAGCTGGTCGAAGATCAGGCTTTGGCTGAGGTTATTTTCGGTGAAATCATCGCTGAATGGAAGCGAGTGGTACATGCTATTTTTGTAGTCACAGGTAAAAATGCTTTGTTATCGGATAATCAAACCTTAGCTCGTAGTTTGCGTAATCGCCTGCCGTATTTGGATCCGCTGAACTATTTCCAAGTTGAATTGATCAAACGTTATCGTGCGGGCGATCATTGTGAGGCGGTACAAGACGGTATTCATATTGCAATTAACGGATTGGCTGCGGGTTTGCGCAATAGCGGTTAAAATAAAATTAGAGTCAAAAGAAAGAAGATGAATGGTTTTGCCCCAAATTGCCGTAAAAAAGCAATTTGGGTGCGCGGCTAAAAAATGCTTAAAATTTTGGCGTTAAAAAGATTCTACTGCTAATAATTATCTGTAACTTCTTGTAAAATTTGGCAAAAACGAACGATCGTGCCGTTAAAAAACATCTGAAAACTTGTCAAACGCATGATAAATACTGCTACAATTATGCAGTAAATCAACGGATTTATTTTTTCACCAATGGAGAGATTAATGGAAAACATCGAACAACGTGTCCGTAAAATTGTTGCTGAACAATTGGGCGTTAACGAAGCCGAAATCAAAAACGAATCATCTTTTACCCAAGATTTGGGCGCTGACTCTTTGGACACAGTGGAGTTGGTGATGGCTTTGGAAGACGAATTCGAATGCGAAATTCCTGACGAGGACGCAGAAAAAATCGCAACCGTACAGCAAGCGATTGACTACGTAACCGCGCATTCCAAATAATTGATTAAGTCCCGTCGACTTAACGGTTTTTGAAGTGCCAAGATAAAAGAGACCCGTTAGGTCTCTTTTATTGTATAAGCAAGATTCAAAATAAAGCGCTCCTGATTCGGCGCGCTGAACAACAGAGGTAGGCTATGAGTAAACGCAGAGTCGTCATCACAGGTTTGGGCGCAGTGACGCCTTTAGGTAACGATGTCGCCAGCACATGGAACCAATTGGTTGCCGGTCAATCCGGTATTGCAACCATCACTCGATTTGATGCCAGCGAAATCAATAGTCAAATCGCCGGTGAAGTCAAAGGTTTCGATGTGAGCGAATACATCGGTGCTAAGGAAGCGCGCACGATGGATACCTTTATCCACTATGGCTTGGCAGCGGGTATTCAGGCGTTTCGTGATTCTGGTATTGAAGTAAACGCAGAAAATGCGGAACGCATCGGCGTGATCATCGGCTCGGGTATTGGTGGATTGCCTCTGATTGAGTCCAATTGTGAAAGTTTATTCAATAAAGGTGCGCGCCGTGTGTCGCCATTTTTGATTCCTGGTTCCATCATTAACATGATTTCTGGTCATATGTCTATCATGTATGGCTTGAAAGGCCCGAACCTGGCAGTTGTAACAGCATGTACAACCGGCACGCACTGTATCGGTGAGGCTATGCGCATGATTCAGTACGGTGATGCGGATGCGATGCTTGCTGGTGGTGCTGAGTCCACCATTTCTGCTCTGGCAATGGCGGGCTTTGCTAATATGCGTGCACTCTCTACGCGCAATGACGAGCCTGCACGCGCCTCTCGTCCGTGGGATACAGATCGTGATGGCTTTGTGATGGGTGAAGGCGCGGGTGTTCTGATGATTGAAGAGTATGAGCATGCCAAAGCACGTGGTGCAAAAATTTATGCCGAGTTGGCGGGCTATGGCATGAGTGCCGATGGCTATCACATGACTGCGCCATGTGAAGATGGTGACGGTGCCATGCGTTCGATGCGTAACGCCATGCGTGATGCGGGTGTGAATCCAGAACAAGTTAACTATATTAATGCTCATGGCACTTCAACGCCATTGGGTGATGTCGCTGAAACCATTGCGATCAAACGTGCGTTAGGTGATGTTGCTGCGAAAGCGGTAGTCGTTAACTCTACTAAGTCAATGACTGGCCACTTGCTGGGTGGTGCGGGTGGCGTTGAATCTGTCTTTACCGCATTGGCTGTTGCACATCAAAAATCACCACCAACGATTAATTTGGATAATCCGGGCGAAGGTTGTGATTTGGATTACTGTGCGAATCTGGCGCGTGATGTGAAAATTGATGTGGCGATCAGTAATAACTTCGGTTTCGGTGGCACTAACGGAACCCTGTTAATGAAAAAAATCTAAAAGTAGAGCGACTATTAGGTTGCATTATTGCAATTGTCATAAACGGAGTGGTCAATTATTGTGATCGCTCCGTTTTTTTTATTTGAAGCAAGTTTAATTCGATTTGATAATTAACACTTGCTTTAAAAGATAAAGTCCGATACAATGTCGTTCTTGGTTACGGAAGCGTGGCAGAGCGGTTGAATGCAGCGGTCTTGAAAACCGCC
>CAYZVI010000019.1:0-16246 GCA_964481695.1 uncultured Hydromonas sp.
ATTGGATGTGGACGAAGAAGTCGCTGAAATTCTGATCGAAGAAGGCTTCACCAGCCTGGAAGAAGTGGCGTATGTGCCGGTATCTGAAATGTTGGAAATTGATGCATTCGACGAAGAGATCGTTGAAGAGCTGCGTTCACGTGCACGTGCGGCGATCCTGACCGAAGCTATTGCTCAGGAAGAGAAAGCCAGCACGGTGCAAGATCTGTTGCAACTGGAAGGCATGACGACCGCATTGGCGGCGCAACTGGCCGACCACAATGTAACTACACGTGATAAGCTGGCGGATTTGGCGGTTGACGAATTGATGGAAATGACATCTTTGTCGTATAACGACGCGAGCGCCATGATCATGAAAGCGCGTGAACACTGGTTTGAATAAGCAAACCCAAGCAGAGCAACACAAATGAAGCGATGATGTCCAAACCTTAAATGAGTGTGGATATCGACAAAAAAGGAAATATCTATGACTGAAATGACCGTGGCTGGACTTGCGCAAGAACTGAAAATGCCGGTTGAAGTGCTGATCGAGCAGTTCAATGGCGCAGGCGTAAAGAAAGCATCCGCTAACGACGAAGTCACCGAGGCTGACAAAGCCTTGTTGTTGACTTCGTTACAGCGTGCACATGGTTCAGCGGATGGGGCTAAGAAAAAAATCTCCATTACTAAAAAACAAACCAGTGAAATTCGCCAAGCCGATGCGACCGGTAAAACCCGTACGGTGCAGGTTGAAGTGAAGAAAAAGCGCACGTTTGTGGCTCGTGATGCCTTAATCAGCGATTCAGAAGTGGCTGATTCATCTCCCGTTAAGCCGACAGCACCGGTGATCGATGAGGCGGAGATTACCAAACGCGAAGCGGAGTTGGCGCGTGCGAAAGAATTGTTGGCGCGTCAGGAAGCCGATGCCAAAGCTCGTGCACAAGCTGAAGAACAAGCGGAAAGTATGCCTGTGGCACAGGCGACTGAAGTAGTACCAGCAGAAGCTATTTCACCGGTAGAGACGGCGTCTGTCGAGCCAGCACCTGCTGCAGCACCGGTAGAAACGGTCGAAGTACCAGCGCAAGCTGCGGTTCCTGTCTCCACTCCCGCTGTTGCCCCGGCTGCTGAAGCGAAAAAAGTAGAAACCACCGACACCAAAGCGCAAAAACGAATGGATAAGGCTTTGGAGCAAGCGCGTCAAGATGCAGCACAAGCGCAAGCAGCGTTGGAAAAAGCGCGTGCCGATCGTGAGCTGCAAAATCAAGAAAATGCAGAGCGTGAGCGTCGTCGTCGTGAAGCGCAAGCGGAAGCAGATAAACTCAATCGTTGGAAAGAAGCGCCTGCGAAAAAACTCGTTGCTAAGTCAGAAGGTACTTTGCATAAGCCTGTTAAGCCAGAAGGTGAAGCGCCAAAAGTGGCCACAACAACCGCTGCAAAACCTGCTGCAACGACTACCGAAACAGCAACCGATAAAAAACCTAAAAAAGGCGTATCAGGTAAAGATCAAAATGATGGTGGACGTGGTCGTGGTGGGCTGAAAACCCGTGGTGCAGTGGGCGATGATCGTGGCTGGCGCGCAGGTGGCAAGTCCAAACATAAAAACAAACATGCCTCAGCGGATCAGGGCGGCTTTAGTGCGCCGACTGAGCCTGTGGTGCATGAAGTCCACGTACCAGAAACTATTTCTGTGGCTGATTTGGCTCATAAAATGTCAATCAAAGCTTCAGAAGTAATTAAATCTCTGATGAAGATGGGGCAGATGGTCACGATCAACCAAGTACTTGATCAAGACACCGCCATGATTGTTGTGGAAGAGATGGGGCACAAAGCCTTCGCGGCAAAACTGGATGATCCGGATGCGTTCTTGGATGAAACTGAAGAGCACGCGGATGCAGAATTGTTGCCTCGTGCACCAGTTGTGACAGTGATGGGTCACGTCGATCATGGTAAAACCTCATTGCTCGACGCGATTCGTCGTGCGCGTGTCGCCTCTGGTGAGGCGGGTGGCATTACCCAGCACATTGGTGCTTACCATGTGAAAACGCCACGCGGTATGATTACTTTCCTCGACACGCCAGGCCACGAAGCCTTTACCGCGATGCGTGCTCGTGGTGCGGCAGCTACCGATATCGTGATTCTGGTCGTGGCAGCGGACGATGGTGTAATGCCACAAACCAAAGAGGCCGTAGCGCATGCGAAAGCAGCGGGTGTGCCGATTGTGGTTGCGGTCAATAAAATTGATAAACCGGAGGCCAATCCAGAGCGCGTGAAAACCGAATTGGTGGCTGAAGAAGTCGTGCCAGAGGAATACGGTGGTGATGCACCATTCATCGAAGTGTCGGCGAAAAAAGGCACCGGTTTGGATGAGTTGCTCGAAAACGTCTTGTTGCAAGCCGAAGTATTGGAGCTGACCGCGCCAGTGGATGCACCTGCTAAAGGCTTGGTGATTGAAGCCAAGTTGGATAAAGGTAAAGGTGCAGTTGCAACCATCTTGGTACAAAGCGGTACCTTGAAAAAAGGTGACAATGTTTTAGTCGGTAGCGTATACGGTCGTGTGCGTGCGATGCTGGACGAAGATGGCAAAATCATTAACGAAGCGGGTCCTTCGATTCCTGTGGAAATTCAAGGTTTGTCGGATGTTCCGGCTGCGGGTGAAGAATTATTGGTGTTGGCGGATGAGCGTAAAGCACGTGAGATTGCACTGTTCCGTCAAGGTAAATTCCGTGACGTGAAATTGGCGAAACAACAAGCGGCGAAACTAGAAAATATGTTTGAGCAAATGACTGCGGGTGATGTGAAAACATTGACCTTGTTGATCAAAGCCGACGTACAGGGTTCGCAAGAGGCTTTAACCCAATCACTGCAAAAACTTTCAACTGACGAAGTAAAAGTGCAAGTCGTACATGCGGGTGTGGGTGGTATTTCTGAGTCCGACGTGAACTTGGCGAGTGCATCACAAGCGGTCATCATTGGCTTTAATACGCGCGCTGATGCTTCTGCACGTAAATTGGCCGAACATTTGGGCGTGGATATTCGCTACTACAACGTGATTTACGATGCGGTGGACGAAGTAAAAGCGGCGATGACCGGTATGTTGACGCCGGACAAGAAAGAGGAAATCCTTGGTCTGGTTGAAATCCGTCAAGTATTCCGTGCGTCGAAGATTGGTACGATCGCAGGCTGTATGGTGCTCGAAGGTCTGGTACGCCGTGGTGCGCAAGTACGCGTACTGCGTAATAACGTGGTGGTTCATACAGGCGAACTCGACTCACTCAAACGCTTCAAAGATGATGTGAAAGAAGTTAAAGAAGGTTTTGAATGTGGTCTGTCCATCAAGAACTACACCGATATTGCCGAAGGTGATGTATTGGAAGTATTTGAAATCAAAGAGGTTGCACGTACTTTGTAATAACTGAGCTATCCAGCAAAGTGATTCACAAAATATAAGCAATGAATATGGGCAAGCCACGGCTTGCCCTACCTATTTAAGAATGATCTAAATACCCAATCAATTGTACTGATGTGTTTTGGATCAGGTGGAAAGGAGTAAAGATATGGCTAAGAAAGCCCCCACCGAACGTACGCGGCGCATTGCCGAGCAAATTAAAAAGGATGTCTCCATCCTCATTCAGCGCGAGTTGCGCGACCCGCGTGTTGGCATGGTGACGATTCAAGAGGTTCAACTAACCCCTGATTATGCCCATGCGAAATTGTATTTCACGGTCATGGCGGCAGAGCCTGCGGTGGCTGAAAAAGCTTTGAACGAGTCTGCTGGTTTTTTGCACAATGCGTTGTTCAAATTGCTGCGCATTCATACCGTGCCGACGCTGCATTTCAAATACGACAGCACTGAGGCCAAAGCTGCTGATTTGTCGGTATTGATTTCACAAGCGAATGCGACGCGCGCAGTGGACTTTGATGAAAATGACGAACCCAGCAACATCTAAGAAAAAGCAACGTCGTGCGCTGCACGGTGTACTGCTGCTCAATAAACCGCGTGGCATCTCCAGCGCGCAGGCACTCGCGCGGGCAAAATGGCTGATGAACGCGGAAAAGGCCGGTCACACTGGCACACTCGATCCGTTGGCCGATGGTTTGCTGCCGCTGTGCTTTGGTCATGCGACCAAATTGGCGAATGATTTGTTGGACGCGGATAAAACCTATATTGCAGGTATCACGCTGGGTAGAAGTACGACCACCGGTGATATGGAGGGCGATGTAATTTTTTCCTCTGATGAGGTGGTGGCGCGCGAGCAGTGGGACGCGATATTGCCACAGTTTATGGGTGAAATTGCGCAGATACCACCGATGTATTCAGCACTGAAAAAAGATGGTAAACCGCTGTACGAGCTGGCGCGTGCCGGTGTAGAAGTAGCGCGCGAAGCTCGGCAGGTGACCATCGTATCATTGGTAACCTTGAGTTTTGACTACCCGCATGTGCGTTTGAAAGTACGTTGTTCCAAAGGGACTTATATTCGTACGCTGGCTGAAGACATGGGCAAGGCGTTGGGTGTGGGCGCACATTTGAGTTCTTTGCAGCGCACAGGCGTCGGCGAATTGGATTTGGCCGATGCGATCACATTGGAACAGTTGGACGCGATATCTGCGGATGAACGGGTGCAGATGTTGTTGTCATTGGATGCTTTGCTGCAAAATTGTCCGGCAATTGAATTACCGAAATCAGAGGCTGCGCGCTTCGTGCAAGGGCAACGTTTGAAAATTGAGCACGCCGATTGCGAAACGGCGCGCGTGTATTGGAGTGGTGTATTGATCGGTCTGGCCAGTGTGGTGCGCCAGACACTTTCTCCACAAAAAGTATTGATGCTACATTTGCCCGAATAAAAAAGGTAAACCACTTCAACTCAGAGCCTCGATTACATAGAAACCGGGGCGTTTTTTTGTTTGCGCTGCTTGGTTTTGACTTTGGTTACGAGCGAGCGTTGGCTGTAAATGTCATAGTACTGTAGGACTTTGCGCACATACGCTTGAGTTTCTGCATAAGGCGGAACCTGATAGTTGTATTTGTAAACCGCACCTTCACCCGCGTTATATGCAGCAATGATCAGGTCAGGGCGATTTTTAAACATACGCGATAAATCACGCAGATAGCGTACGCCGACGTTAATATTTGCGTGAGGTTTCATCAATTGCTCGGTGCTGACACCGTAGCGTTCGCCCGTTTCAGGAATCACTTGCATCAAGCCTTGTGCGTTCGCGATGGATACTGCCGCCGGATTGAATCCCGACTCTGCAGCCATAACCGCTTTGACTAAATTAACATCGACACCGTGACGGCGCGCATTTTGGACGATGGTTCGCTCGTACGCATTGAGGTTGCGGTGATTCAGTAGGCGCGTTTGAGTGCGTGGTGAGGCTTTATCAATGCGATAACCGGCCATCAGACTGGGGGGTAAAACCACGTCAATTTTTTGTTTTTTCGCTTGAGCTAAAATTTTGAGTAAATCTTTGTCAATGCCACGATTTTTCAATGGTGGCAGACTTTGCCAATTATTCGGTCCGAGCAGAGTGTATTGATCATTGAGGGGCGTGAGCGCGTAATGAACTTTTTTCCGGCGATCGACTTGGAAATAAATTCCTTTTTCTGGTGCGGGTTTCGGTTTGACGATGGTGACTTTATCGATTGCTTTAGGTGCGGTAGTGCTACCTGATTGCATGCCGTCTGGACGAGGCAGAACCGTTACGTCGCTATCAATCGAAATAATCGTGGGCGTAGCAATAGATTCCTGTATGGATGAATTATTTACATTATTTGCACTTTCTTGAGCAAACAATGCACTTGCATATAAACTCATCATCGCTGAAAAAAGGGTAGATTTAATTACAGTGTTCATACAAAAAAAGCTCGTTTAAAAAGGGCATTGTGTATTTGAATATTGTCAAATTCATGAATTTCAAGAGAATTGTATTCAATAAATCAAAAAATTACCGAAAGTGTTTCTATTTGGTGAATTTTATGTACTCGCGCAAAAAGCTCAAATCGGCTATAATTAAGGGTTAGTTGAAGTATACATACACACATTTTGAGAGCACATCTATGAAACAACAACGCGCATTGCGCAACGTCGCGATCATCGCCCACGTAGATCACGGTAAAACCACCTTGGTCGACCAATTGTTACGTCAATCGGGCACATTCCGCGACAACGAAAAAGTTGATGAACGCGTCATGGACAGTAACGACATCGAAAAAGAACGTGGTATCACAATTCTGTCAAAAAACTGTGCGGTCGAGTATCAAGGCACCCATGTCAACATCGTTGATACCCCCGGTCACGCCGACTTTGGTGGTGAAGTGGAACGTGTATTGTCGATGGTTGATGGTGTATTGTTGTTGGTTGATGCGGTCGAAGGCCCGATGCCACAAACCCGCTTTGTGACGCGCAAGGCTTTGGCTCTTGGTTTAAAACCTATCGTTGTGATTAACAAAATTGACCGTCCGGGCTCGCGTCCGGATTGGGTGATCAACGAAACCTTTGAATTGTTCGACAAACTTGGCGCGACCGATGAACAATTGGACTTCCCTGTGGTGTACGCCTCGGCTTTGAATGGTTACGCATCATTGAACGACAGCGACCGAGAAGGTACGATGGATCCCTTGTTTCAAGCGATTTTAAAATACGTACCGACGCGTGAAGCCGATCCTGATCTGCCGTTCCAAATGCAAGTCACCTCATTGGACTACTCCAGCTATGTGGGTAAAATCGCCATTGGTCGTATCGCGCGCGGTCGCGTGAAATCGGGTCAAAGCGTGGTGTTTATGAATGGTCCAGAGGGTGAAATCAATACCGGCAAAATCAACCAAGTGCAGAAATTCAAAGGCTTGGAACGCGTTTTGGTGACTGAGGCTGAAGCCGGTGATATTGTATTGATCAACGGGATTGAAGATTTAGACATCGGTGCCACCGTGTGTGCGCCGGATAAACCAGAAGCCTTGCCGATGTTGTCGGTGGACGAGCCAACTTTGACCATGAACTTTATGGTTAACACCTCGCCGTTGGCGGGTCGTGAAGGCAAATTCGTCACCAGTCGCCAAATTCGTGACCGTCTGGACAAAGAGTTGAAACACAACGTCGCTTTGCGTGTCAAAGACACCGATGATGACACCGTGTTTGAAGTATCGGGTCGCGGTGAATTGCATCTGACCATTTTGATTGAAAACATGCGTCGTGAAGGCTTCGAGTTGGGCGTATCGCGTCCGCGCGTGGTGTTTAAAGAAATCGATGGTGTGAAATGCGAGCCATACGAAATGCTTACAGTGGATGTGGAAGAGGGCAATCAAGGCGCGATTATGGAAGAACTCGGTCGTCGCCGTGGCGATCTGCAAGACATGCAACCGGATGGCAAAGGTCGTGTGCGTCTCGAATACCGCATTCCGGCGCGCGGCTTGATCGGTTTCCAAGGCGACTTCATGACCATGACGCGCGGTACCGGCCTGATGAGCCACGTATTTGACGCGTACGAAGCCGTGGACACTAAAGCCGAAATGCCGGGTCGTCGCAATGGCGTGCTGATTTCACAAGAGGATGGCGCGGCGGTTGCCTACGCACTGTGGAAATTGCAAGACCGTGGTCGTATGTTTGTTGAGCACAATACCCCGTTGTATGAAGGTATGATCATTGGTATTCACTCACGCGATAATGACTTGGTGGTCAATCCAGTCAAAGGTAAACAGCTTACCAACGTCCGCGCTTCCGGCACCGACGAAGCTGTGCGTCTGGTGCCACCGATCCAAATGTCGCTCGAATACGCGGTGGAATTTATCGAGGATGACGAGTTGGTTGAAGTCACGCCGAAATCGATTCGCTTGCGTAAACGCTACCTCAAAGAACACGAACGCAAACGTGCATCACGTGAAGATGTATGATGATTGTTTCAAGTTGATGTCAAAAACGAAGCCTATGGGCTTCGTTTTTGTTTAAGATAATGGCTGTTCATCACAACAATAATTAGGACAAATTCATGTTACACCTCTCTACTCAATTCGATTCGGGTTCAATCGAAGTCATTCAAGCCGAAAACCCCGCCAACATTCGCCTGAATTTACGTGCAGACAATGCGTCCGAGTTCAAGCAGTGGTTTCATTTCCGCGTATCGGGGGTGAAGGGGCAAGCATGTGTGATGCAGATTGAAAACTGCGGACAGAGCGCCTATCCCGATGGTTGGTCGGGTTATCAAGCGGTGGCGAGCTATGATCGCGCGTATTGGTTCCGCATCGATTCTGAATACGATGGGCAGGTGCTCATTATGAAACATACGCCGGAGCACGATGTGCTGTGGGTGGCGTATTTTGAGCCGTACAGTTGGGAGCAGCATCAGGCGTTGATCGGTCGTTCGATGACGTTTTCGGATGTGGTGTCGGTGGAGTGTCTGGGCATGACGCCAGATGGTCACACTTTGGATTTAATGCGTGTGGGCGAACCGGCGCAAGGTAAAAAGAACATTTGGATTACCGCACGTCAGCATCCGGGCGAGAGCATGGCTGAGTGGTTTGTCGAAGGTGTATTGGATGCGTTAACCGATACTCAGCATGGGGTGAGCCGTGAATTGCTTAAGCAATTTGTATTTTACATTGTGCCGAATATGAATCCCGATGGCAGTGTGCGCGGCAATCTGCGCACCAATGCAAAAGGAGCGAATTTGAATCGCGAATGGCTCACGCCGACATTGGAACTCAGTCCTGAAGTGTATTGGGTACGAGAAAAAATGCTGCAAACAGGCGTGGATGCATTTTTTGATATTCACGGCGATGAGGCGATCCCGCATGTGTTTGTCGCGGGCTGTGAGTACAACCGCAGCTTTTCTAAAAAGCAAGAGCAGCTACAAAATCAGTTTAAATCGACTTGGCAGTCGATCACGCCGGATTTCCAAACGGTGCACGGCTATACCGATAAAACGTTTGGCGACGAGGATTTGCTGAAATTGGCAAGCAATTGGGTTGGCGATCATTTTAATTGCTTGGCCCACACCATCGAGATGCCATTTAAAGATACCGCCGATACGCCGGTGCCAAGTGTGGGCTGGAATGGGGAGCGTTCTGCACAATTGGGGCAAAGCTTTTTAACGGTGATCTATCAAATTCGTGAGATGATCTGATCAATGTTTAGTCATTATCATCCAAACGGCGAATGAATGAGTATTGCTTGCAGGGCTTGCGTCAATCTGCCTCGCGAGCCGATATGTAGAGATGGCGTGTGTGGTCTAACGCTATCACTACTAATGCCGTCGTAGTCATTATTTGCTTTAAAAACATACGGCGCTACTGGGGGCTTGTTTCCTTTAGGGGCGAGTCAAACATTGTTGCATCCATGGTTCGGCGAGTAGTTTTTTGATTTGACGCGCAGGTACGGTTTTTCGTGTGTAATAGCGATCACAGTATTTTGCGATCGGTGAAGGTTCTGTTTTGTCTTGTCTCGCTTCTGTTAGCAAAGCATTTTGGCAAACCATCATGTAACCTTTATATGCTTCCCAACCACTTTCTGGCGTGTATTCATTAGCGCATTCGGCTTGAGTTTCGCTGCCAGGCACACCACAAATCAGATCTTTTTTAGCCGTGTTTTTACGAATGGCAGTCATTTGTAATTGCCCTTCATAGGTGGTTCCTGTTGCCCAGTACGACCATGTGCCACAAATGTTTTTATTATTTTGTAGCAACACATAGCCGCTACAGACTTTGCCTTTACCCCAGCGTGCATCGTTCAAACGATCGCAGTGCTCCCAGTTACCTTGAAATGCGCCACCGGAAATGCGTGTTAATTGGCTTTCGCCGGCTGTGGCTGAGATGCCCGAAGATGTAGCGAGCAGCAAACTCAATGTAATCAGTGAGTAGGTAAGTGAATGCATGATGTTTTTCTTTGAGTGATGGCTAATTGGTTCAAATTATAACGAATGAGTTACAACAAAACCAAATACAAGCAAACATCTGTCGCTCAAAATAAAGAGCGCTGAATGCGCCCTTGTTGATCTCTATTATTTGTCCAGCCCTGCCAAACAGGTGTATTTGATGACGAGATAGTCTTCGATACCGTATTTGGAGCCTTCGCGGCCAAGGCCGGATTGTTTGACGCCGCCGAACGGTGCTATTTCGTTGGAAATCAGACCGGTGTTGACGCCGACCATGCCGTATTCGAGAGCTTCGGATACACGGAAAATACGGCCAATGTCGCGGCTGTAGAAATACGATGCCAGACCGAATTCGGTGTCATTCGCGTAGCCGATAACTTCGTCTTCGGTCTCGAATTTGAACAATGGGGCGACTGGTCCGAAGGTCTCTTCTTTGGCAACCGCCATGTCCTGCGTGACGTTGGTGAGGATGGTGGGTTCAAAGAATGAGTGACCGAGGGAGTGGCGTTTGCCGCCCATCTTGATGCTCGCGCCTTTGGCGACGGCGTCGGCGATGTGCTCTTCGACCTTTTCTACGGCTTTCTCATCAATCATCGGGCCGGTGGTGACGCCTGAGTCCACCCCGTTGCCGACGTGTAGTTGACCCACCGCATCGGCCAGTTTTTGCGCGAAGACATCATAAACCCCGCTTTGTACATATAAGCGGTTTGCACAGACGCAGGTTTGACCGGCATTGCGGTATTTCGAGGCAATGGCGCCTTCGACCGCTGCGTCCAGATCAGCGTCGTCAAACACAATAAACGGTGCGTTGCCGCCGAGTTCCATCGATACTTTTTTCACCGTTGGGGCGCATTGTTCCATCAACTTGCGGCCAACTTCAGTTGAGCCGGTGAACGAGAGTTTGCGAACCGTCGTGTTTTCGGTAAACTCCGCACCAATGAGCGTCGAGCGACCAGTGATGACTTGGAATACGCCCGCCGGAATCCCGGCGCGGTGCGCCAATTCGGCCAAAGCGAGTGCGGAGAACGGGGTCAAATCCGCCGGACGCACGATCATCGGGCAGCCAGCCGCGAGTGCAGGACCGGCTTTACGCGTAATCATCGCGGATGGGAAGTTCCACGGCGTGATGGCGACGCACACGCCAATGGGCTCTTTGGTCACCATGATGCGTTTGTCCGCAGCGTGGGTCGGGATGGTGTCGCCGTAGACCCGTTTGCCTTCTTCGGCGAACCATTCGATGAAGCTGGCTGCGTATAGGATTTCGCCGCGCGCTTCGGCCAGTGGTTTGCCTTGTTCGCTGGTCATGATCAGCGCGAGGTCATCGGCGTTGGCGATCATGAGGTCAAACCATTTTTTGAGCAGGTTTGCGCGTTCTTTGGCGGTTTTTTTGCGCCATGCCGGCCATGCTGCATTGGCCTCGGCAATCGCTTGGGCTGCTTCGGCTTGGCCGAGTTTCGGTACATGGCCAATGACTTCGCCGGTAGCAGGATTGGTCACGGCGGTCGTTTCCGCGCCACCAACCCAAGCGCCATTCAGATAGCATTTCTGTTTGAATAATGACGGATCTTTGAGTGCTAACATGGTGTTCCTTTGTTTCGTTATTTTATTGAGCGGCTGCGTCAAGCAGCGCATCTTTCAAAATTGCCAAGCCTTCGTCAAACACGGCATCCGGTGTGGTCAGTGGGTAGAGGAAGCGAATGACGTTGGCATAGGTGCCGCATGAGAGCAGTAGCAGACCGCGTTTGAGCGCTGCCAAGCGGACTTTTTGTGTGAACTCGGGGCTTGGTTTGCCGGTCGCCGGATCGATAAATTCAACTGCATTCATTGCACCCAGACCGCGCACATCGGAGATTTGAGGTAATTGAGGACGCAGCGCATTCAAGAAGGCTTTGATTTTGTCACCCAATTGATTCGCGCGTTCGCACAGGTTTTCAGATTCGATGATATCCATTACTGCGTGGGCTGAGGCGATGGCCAATGCGTTACCCGCGTAAGTTCCACCCAAACCGCCCGGTGCTGGCGCATCCATAATTTCGGCACGTCCCACCACGCCGGATAAAGGCATGCCGCCTGCCAAACTTTTTGCGAAGGTGACCAAATCGGGTTCCACATCGTAGTGCGACATGGCGAACAGTGAGCCGGTACGGCCAAAGCCAGTTTGCACCTCATCGGCAATCAGTAGAATACCGTGCTCGTCACAGATTTTACGCAAGCCGCGCATGAATTCGGCCGGTGCGGCGTAGAAACCGCCTTCGCCCTGAACCGGTTCGAGGATAATGGCAGCGACACGAGCAGGGTCGATTTCGGATTTGAAAATATGACCAATGGCGTCCAAGGAGTCCTGTGCGCTGACGCCGTGCAGTTCCACTGGGTAGGGCGCGTGGAACACTTCGGCAGGGAACGGACCAAAGCCGGTTTTGTATGGTACAACTTTACCCGTGAGTGCTAAGCCCATCATAGTACGGCCATGAAAACCGCCGGAGAAGGCGATTACGCCCGAGCGACCCGTATAAGCACGGGCAATTTTGATTGAATTTTCGACGGCTTCTGCACCGGTGGTGAAAAATGTCGCTTTGGTTGCTGCTTTGATCGGCGCTGCGGCGTTCACGCGCTCGGCCAGACGCACATAGGATTCGTACGGCACAACCTGATAGCAGGTGTGGGTGAAGTGGTTGAGTTGTTCGGCGATCGCGGCGATTTGCTTTGGATGGCGATGGCCGGTGTTGACCACAGCAATGCCACCGCCAAAGTCGATGTAGCGTTTGCCCTCTACATCCCAGATTTCGGCGTTTTCGGCACGCTCGGCGTAAAACTCACACATCACACCCACACCGCGAGGGGTAGCAGCATTTTTACGGGCGAGTAATTCGGCGTTGTTCATAAATTTTCCTTTAGGCGTTAGGTATTAGATAGAAATTTTGCCTGAGGACAATACGTGTCTCTGGCCCTCAAGTAATTATGCACACAAATATTGTTTTAAATAATAGGTTTTGTGTAGTTTATGGTCAACCATACATAAAATGGAACTATTCTTTTCTGTTATTTATAAGACCACTTTTATTAAAAGCACCAAGCCATTTGGAGCATAAAATATCATCTTCTCTGGTATGATTATTACCAACTATTTAATTTTTTCATTTAAACTAATTCGATGTCTCTTTTATATCGGTCTTCTTCTTCAAGTTCATGCGGATTTACTTTGCTTGAAATGGTGGTTGTCGTGGCGATCATGGCTGTTTTGGCTTCATTGGCTGTGCCGAATTACCATAAATTTAAAGCGCAACAAGCTGTTAACCAAACGGCTGATCGTTTAAAGGATCATTTGGAGTTAGCTCGAACCCACGCACAAACTCAGCAAACGGCAGTTGATGTTTGTCCTATAGCCGTATCTGACTTGAGTAGTGAGGCTCCAGTTTGTCTTGGAAACAGCGCTCCTTGGTTGGCTTGGATGGTTATTCATGATGATGGTAGTCGAGTTTTGGCAAGAGGTCAGGTTTCCTCAGCAGAAGTTCAGATTAACTCCGGTCAACGCGAGGTTATCAAGTTTGATTCACGAGGTATGAGCAGTAACTCCAATGTGACTTTTGCGATACAGCATCTGAAAAACCGTGAAATTAGAAAAGAGTTTAAAGTCGCTTCTACTGGGCGTATCAGTCTATGAATACGTTTTTTCGACACAGGGTTGATTCCCCTATTTCTGCTACTTTGATGGAGTACTCTGCTCAATCGAATGGGGCTGGTTCTCAGCAAGGCTTTAGCTTGCTTGAAGTTCTGATTGCAGCCTTGATTTTGGCATTCGCTGTTGCGGGTGTGATGCGCTTGCATACAGGAAATATGAGGGAAACCGCTGAAAATGTTCAGTTGCAGCAGGCTTATTGGATTGTGTCTAATATGTATGAGCGTTATCAAAAGAATCATGCTTTGAGTGCGCTGGATGAAACGGCGTTAAAACAGCAAGCAGCTATAGTCGGATTAGATTCCGTCAATATTATTAATAATGGCGACTTCGTTGGTTTGAATTGGAAGGTTTGGGATACCTCATCACGTGTGCAACGTGGGGGGTGCTCAGTAGATCAAGAATTTAGCTGCATTCAAGTGAGGGTAAAATGAATTATCCTTATCGCGCTCGTATTTCCTGCCTTCCAAGTAAGCAAAAAGGTTTTACTTTGCTTGAGCTTTTGTTTACTTTGGTATTGATGTTGATCGTTGTTGTGGCGGTGCAGCGCTATGTCGCGGGTGTGACTATTGATGAAGAGCACTTTAGTAACCAGCAAGATCAAACGTCACAATTATTTATGGTGCTGGGCAATATTAGAAACGATGTAGCAAAAGCTGGTTTTACTCCTGTGGCCAGTGAAATGAAGGCGCAAAGAATAGATAATCCTGTTGAAATTCGCCCATGCTCAACCACAACCAAAGGTGCTTGTCAAAATAATACCGAGTTGGTTATTCGTTATTGGGCATTTGGCAATGGCTCTACCGTATATGATTGCATTGGTGATAAGGTCAGTAATCGCACAGGGAAATGGGCTTTGGTTGAGAATATCTATCGAGTAAAGAGCAACGGTGAATTGGGTTGTAGTGGTAATGGCGGCAAAACAGGTAAAACAGACTCCATGTTTAATAATGTGGATTCATTCAACTGGCAGTTAGGCGAAGCGGATTTAAATACAGGTGCTCGAATGCTATCGCTGTGTTTTACAACGCGTTTGGATCAAAAAACAGCTATTGTTAAAACGGGTCAGGCAATAAATTGTGTTACGAATAATCCTGTGGATGTAGCAAGTAATTCATCCAATATTTTCAACACAATTCAAGTTGATTTAGTAGTTCGTCCTTCTAATGTCACACTGATGACAGGTACAGGAGGTTTATGAATGAAGTATCTTCAGCATTCGAATATAAATTCTATTAAGCATCGCCAAAGTGGTGTTGCTTTGTTTACTGTGCTGATTTTATTGGTTGTGCTTGCTGTGGCGTCTGCTGCTTTGATCCAATTGCAACGTAATGTGGTGAAACAGATGTCTGATCGCTTGGATGTGCTTGATCAGAATGCTATTTCGAGCGTGGCGCATGATGTGTGTGTTCAGAAGATGCGTCAAGGCATAGAAGGGACAGCCTCAATAGAAGCACTCACTGGTTACTCAGGTGGGGATGGTTTTATTGGTGCAGATGATGCACGTTGGTCTAATCATGCCGATGGTTGCATTTTTGAGTGGTATCAAAGCTCAAATAATTCGACTGTGCCATGGATGCCTCATATACGCGTTACCTCGCGAGTAGACGTGGCTGGTCAGAAGGTTTTGGAAATCAGTGAGTGGCGCTATCCTGAGTGCGTTCAAGGTCAAGCGTGTTTGGGACAACAGGTTAAGCAAATAGATGCGCGTGGTAAAGGATCTGAGAGGATTCTAAATACACAATATGGTTCTGGAACGATAGCTACAGCGAGACAACGTTTATGAAACATAGCTCATCAATGACTAACATGGAAAAAACATTTACAATCAATTCGAATCAAAACAAATTGGCTCGGGGGCAATTTGGCTTCACTCTATTAGAGTTATTGGTAGTGATTGCACTGATTGGTGTTTTGGCTTCTGTTGCAGTTGGTAATTATAGCAAGCATATGGAGCAGTCGAATCGTCGTGCTGCGGTGGCTGCATTATATGCTGGGCAACAAGCTCTGGAACGCTCGCGTTTACAGACGGGAAAATACAGCGCTCAGGTTGTATTACCGCAAACCAAAGGATACGTCTTCAGTGTTACTATTGACAATAATAAGTATGAGTTGAAAGCAACAGCGGGAGAGGGTGCTGATGAGTCGTGTGGTGATTTGAGTATTGATCAGGCAGATCTGCGAACGTCTGCAAAAGGCCAAGTTAATCAGTGCTGGGAATGATTGTTTTTTAAATTCTAAAAATAAAAAGCCGCCTTTTAAAGCGGCTTTTGTTTGGCTATGATGATTTAATTGCCATAGATAACGTTATAGATAATGCCGGTAGCAATATTGGCAAGGATATAACGTCCGTCAATATATGCCCAACGTGTATCAACGGGTGGCGCATATAAGCCCGGATGGTCATGCCAGTTGTCTACTGCATAGCGTGCGCCTCGATTACCACGGTATTCTACCGGTAAACGGTCACCATGACGCCATTGGAAATTTGGACTGTGAATCCCATTGTTGTAAGGGTTTTTGGGCTTTTCATATCCATATTGCTTATCTGCATGTTTGCGGTATTTTTGGCGTTTGTTTTGCTTTTCTTCCCATTGCATTTTTTCTGAGCCTTTTGATTGCATCCGATGCTCCATGCGTTGGGTGCTTTGCTGGTTAGGTTCATGTTTATTACCCCAACGGTAATACCCCCTAAAAGGGCGGCATCTAAAAGTAGAATCAACACAAGTC